>JBHELU010000001.1:0-7964 GCA_046262955.1 Actinomycetota bacterium
TACGAGATAAAGGCCCAGTTCGCCGACGCCGTCGGGTTGACAACCTCGAACCAGGTGCGGGTTGCCGGCATCAAAGTGGGGCAGGTCACCGGCATAAAGCTCGAGGGCGACCACGTCCTCGTGACGATGGACATCGACAACGGCACGCAGATCCCCAAATCGGCGAGCGCGGATCTAAAGCTGGCCACGCTGGTGGGGACCAAGTACATAAACGTGGACGCCAAAGGCGGCGGGCCATACATGACCGATGGCGATCTGATCCCGCTATCGCGCACGACGGTTCCGTACGAGATCTTCCAAGCGGCAAACCAGGGCACGAAAGTGCTACAAGGCCTGAACGGCGATCAGTTGAACCTCGCGCTTCGAGAACTGACCAAAGTCGTCAAGAAGTCGCGCACGAAACTCGGCTCGGCGTTGACCGGATTAAGCAAACTCGGCGAGGGTCTGAACTCGAGACAGCGCGACCTGACTCAATTGCTGTCTAACGCCGACAACCTGACGCAGCTTTTGTCGGGGCAGGGCAACAACATCAACCGGCTCATCGATTCGTCCAATGAGGTGCTAGGCACGCTCGACCAGAAGCGCGCCGGCTTACAGTCCCTGCTGCACCGGACGAACCTGATGGCAGCGGACCTCTTCAGCGTCCTGCGCACCAACCGCGGCAACCTGACGAACATCTTGAATGACTTGCACAACGCCCTGGTGGTCTTGAACAACAACGTGTCCAACCTGGATGTAGCGTTCGAATGGGCAGGCCCTTCGTCGCGCTACTTCGGCTCGATCTTCCAACATGGTCGGTGGGGCGACATCTTTTCGTGCGCACTCGTTATATCCAAGACCTGCGAACCGAAGGCCGGGCCATGAAGCGATTCATCCGACCTCTATCGACGATAGTCGTCCTGTTGCTTCTTGCCGGAGCCGCCGGGCTCTACTACAACGCCCATCGCAAGCCCGACACTTACGAAGTCACCGCGTACTTCGTTAAGACGATCGGCCTCTACCCGCACTCCGACGTCGACGTCCTTGGCGTTCCGGTAGGAAAAGTCTCTGAGATCACTCCTGTCGGAAGCCAGGTCAAAGTCGTCCTAGAGATCAACAAGTCGTACAAGGTGCCTGCCGACGCGACCGCGCAGATCGTTCCCCCATCGCTCATCTCGGACCGCTACGTCCAACTGATGCCGGCGTACCAGGGAGGCCCGGCCCTTGCCGACGGAGCAGTGCTCCACACGGATCGGACTGAGATCCCGGCGGAACTGGACGATGTGTACGCGCAGTTGAAGAAGTTGCTGGACACGGTCAAGCCGGGACGGCCCGGTGCACCCGGACCCCTTGGAAGCCTCGTTAAGCAGCTGAATCTGGCGCTTCACAACCGCGAAGGGCAGCTGCGGAGTACGCTCGTGTCGGCCTCGGACCTCACGCGCACTCTGGCGGGAGCGCGCGGGCACCTGTCTGGATTGCTCGTGAACCTCGACAAGCTCTTCACGAAGCTTGCGACAAGGGCGGGCGAGTTCGGCTCGCTCAACCGCAACTTCGCAAACGTCATGACCGCTTTACACGTCAGCCGGGACGACGTGAGGGGCACGCTGCAAAACCTGGCCGGTGTTACGGGTGAAGTCGGCGATCTCGTTCGCCGGCAGGGCAACCAGCTCGGGAACGACCTGGGACTCGCCGCAAACGTGCTGGCAAAGGTCTTGAAACATCGAGCTTCGGTAGCGGAATCGCTCTCGTGGCTGCCCGTCGTCTCTATCGGGTTGGCGAACGCCTATCACGGCGGTGCGCAACATGACGTAGACGTCCGCGACTCCAACAACGAACGGCTCGAGTGCTCGATCCTTGACGCCGTCCCACCCGGCCCGGTCAAAGATCAGCTGAAGAAACTGTGTAAGCAAGCAGGGGGGCCGGGACCGACACCGCCTCCTCTCCCAACGCCGCTACCCAGCCTGACTGCCGCTCCTGCACCCGCGTTGCCGCAACTACCCAGTCTTCCGTTCAACTGTCACAGAGCGGTAAAGAAGGTAAGGCGCGAGATCCATCGTCTGAACAACATCGGCCTTCCACCCCAGATCAAGAAAGAAGTGCTGAAGCCGCTTGCCAAGAACGTGAAAAAGATCGCAAAGAAGTGCAAGTCGATCGAAAACAAGATCAAGCACCCGGGGGGGTTGATCGACAAGATCAAGAAGGCCGTCGGGAACATCCCGGATCTGCCTGCCAATCAGATCCCCGACATCCCCGGCGTTACGGGTAACGCGCTGGCAGGTCCGGCCGTACCGACGATCACGAACTCTCCATCGGTCCTTCACCGCGTTGGTTCGTTCTTCTCGAACGTGCTCGGGTTCATGGGGTGGGGCAGTTGAGGAAGCTAGCGATCCTCCTCGCCGTTGCGTGCCTGACCTCGTCATGCGCGCTCGTCGGTCTGGCTGCGTCCTGCAACGGGATAACCGTTATCGGCCAGTTCCGGCAGGTCGGCGACCTGGTGAAGAACGCGAACGTCCAAGCATCCGACGTGAACATCGGGACGATCGACGACATCAAGTTGGTGGGGTCGGCCACCGAGGGCTATCACGCCGACGTAACGATGTGCCTGGATGCGGGCGAACACGTCTCGTCGAACGTCAAGGCAATCGTTAGAACCACCTCACTGCTCGGAGAGAAATTTGTCGACCTGCAACAGCAGAGCCCCGGTCCCCCCTATCTGCAGCAAGGTGACGTCCTGTCGCTCGACCAAACGGGGAAGGCAGCCGAGCTCGAAGCTGTGTTCGGCAAGCTCGCTGCGATCCTCGGGACCGGCAACCTAGAAGACTTGAACCACTTCACGCACTCCCAAGCCGTGATCCTTAAAGGCCACGTGAGCGACCTGCGCACGCTGTTGACGCAGCTCGACCAGTTCACCGGCACTCTTGCTCAGCGCCGCGGGCAGATCGCAAGTGCGGTCGACCACCTGGATAACGTTGCGCGCTCGATCCTGGACAACTCACCGGTGTTGCAGAACTTCTTGAAGTCCTTCGCGGGATCTTCGAGTGTTCTCTCGGCCCAGCGGCACGCGTTGCAACGACTGCTGTTCTCTCTCGACCGGTTCTCCTCGATCTCGGTTCAATTACTGAACGCGACGGAAGGCGGGCTCAACAAGCAGTTCCAGGACCTGCGGCCGGTGCTGAGAACGCTCGTGGCATCCAGCGCCAACCTGCAGACGACATTGCAGACCCTGGCCGTGTTCTCGGAGCGCTTCCCGGCATCGATGCCGGGTGCCTACCTGCAACTTGATGTTTGTCAGGCGCTGCCGAACACGACCTCGCAAGGCACGACGTGTCCACAGAACATCCACACCGACGATCCGCATTCGAGCACCGGGTCGGCTCCATCTAACGGCGTTCAATTGATCCTTCAACAACCCTTGCGAGGGGGCAGCTGATGGCGCTCTCGCAAGGAACCCGCGTGAAGATCAATCTCGTCGTGTTCTTGGTGCTCGCGCTCGGGCTGTCCTTCGCGATGGCGACGCAGGTCCTGTCGGTCCTGCACAAACACTTCGCCGTCTACGGGATCTTCCCCGACGCCGGCGGCGTCTTCACCAGTCAGGAAGTCACGTACCGAGGCATCACAGTCGGTCAGGTCGGAAAGCTCGAAGTCGTTCCGCAAGGCGTCAGGATCCAGATGCTCATCAACGGGGAGGAAAAGATCCCCGCCGAAGGCGTGCAGGCCAGAGTGATGTTCAAGAGCGCAGTGGGCGAGCAGTTCATCGAGCTCGAACCTCAATCAGATGGCTCGCCTTATCTGCACGACGGCTCGGTCATCCCGCTTAGTCAGACGTCCATACCAGTTAGCACGCAAGGGCTGCTGTCGACGTTGCAGTCTGTCCTGGAAGGGGTGCCCCCACACGCATTGAAAGGGGCCATCAACTCGCTCGGAAACGGGCTTGGGGGCCGGGGGCCGGACATCTCGACGATCATCGAGTCGGCCGCCGACCTTGCGCAGACGTTTGCGGAACGTTCCGGGAACACTCACGGCATCCTTGCGAACGGGACTCGGATAGGCGGAGCCTTCCTCGCCTCGAAAGCCGACTTCGAGAGGGCGATCCGCGAGCTCGCGCTCGTCAGCGCAGAGCTGGCCGGTGATGAACCAGCTATCCACGACCTATTGACGAACACCAATCTCAGCTCGGACGAGGTCGTCAACCTGTTGACGAGATACAAGGCGCAGGTCGATCGGTTCCTTCCGAAATTCGCCGCCGTCAACGCTCTGCAGGCCGCTCATCACGACGACCTCAACCGCTTACTAGCGACACTTCCGGGCACTCTTGCCAAGGTCAATAAGGCTTTCGAGTCAAAGACCGGTCTGGTCCGATTCGGTCTCGTCACAGACACAAACAATCCGTCGTGCACATATCGGACGGCGCGCGTCCAGCCGAGCAACCGAAAGCCGGGCGCTCCCCCGAAACACGCTCATTGCGCGAAGTCGAGCAGTGCCGTTTCTCTACCCGGAGCTTCGACGACCACGAGCACAGCGACGTCTTCGCTCGAGCAGATCCTCGGGCCGTCGACGGGAGGGCTCGCCGGCGCGTCCGAGGGCAAATCGATCCCGTCACGTTTGTCGTCTTTGTCGTGGACCCTCTTCTACCTGAACGGGATCTAGCGGCTCCCCTCCTTGGTAGCGCTTAGCCGCCCCTAAGATGAAAGTGATGACTTCCGATAGTTCAGATGCACGCGCGGCTTCGTTGCCCGGCTTGATGCCCGGTGATGGATCAACTGCGGAATCCCAAGCGACGCCGGATGGCGCCAAACCGCTGTGGCGCCGGCCGAACGTCGTCCTCATCGGGCTACTCGTTCTCGCGGTCGCCCTTGCCGGGACGTTCGCGATCCTGTGGATCGGAGCCTCCAAGACGTCTGCGGACGAGGTGGGCAGCTATCTGTCGGGGCAATCACCGACCGTCGAGAAAGTTTCGACCGATGTCGGATCTCTTCTGCTGAATTATTCGTCGACAAACATCGACGAGGTCGGCCAAAAGATGCTCGCGCTCGCAACCGGGAACTTCGCAGACCAGTATCAGAAGATCGTTACCGGCGGGGAGGGATTGGGAAGCGCGCTACAGAAATCGTCCGCTTCATCCCGTGGGCAGATCTTGCAAGGACCCGACGTCTCGTTCGTCAACGCGGGAGAAGCGGTTGCGTTGATGCGCGTGACCCAGACGGTGCAGTCGTCGGCGCTCCCCGGGGGCCGAACGGTCAGCTACTTCTTGAAGATCAGTTTGGTGTCGACGCCTAGTGGGTGGAAGGCCGACAACGTCGAAGTCTTGAGCCAGGCCGACACCAGCGGCGTGCCCGGAGCGTAGTCAAGCGGCGCTCGACCCAAACGTTTCGACGATCGCCTGATAGTTCTCCATCAACCGGCCCGAGGTAACGCCGTACCAAGGCCCGGCGACAAGCAGCCTGTCCGCAACGCGATGCCATTCTTTGACCCGGTCTCTAACCTCGTCTTTCGTCCCGGCTGCTGCGATCGCGTCGCACAGATCGTCGTCGATGAGCTCGATCATGCGCTCCTTGTCCTTGTTTCCGAACGCGTCGCGTAGATCGGGAACGATCGACTCCTTGCCGTGACGTTCCAAGATCCCGGAGTAGCTGCGCGTCGTCGAGTAGAACGCGATCTGCAGTTTGGCCTCGCGGCGGGCTGCATCGATATCGTCGGAGATCGAGATCAACGGCGATGCGGTGAGGTTGCAATCTTCAGGTTTCCTTCCCGCCCGGTCGGCTCCCTCGGCGACCGCTGGTCTGACGACCTCTTCTAGGTACTTGACCGAAGCCAGTGGGTGCCCGAGCAGCCCGTCCGCGATCTCGCCACAGGTGCGAGCCATCAGCGGACCGACGGCAGCGAAATAGATAGGCACGTCGTCGGGTGGGGGCTCGCGACGACCGCCGAAAACCGGTTGCGTCACCTTGTAGAAGCGGCCCTCGTGCACCACGTCGTCGCCCCTGTTCGCAGCCCACACCACGCGCATCGCTTGCGCGTACTCCTTGAGCTTGGGGGCCGGGTGCTCGAACTTCACGGAGAAACGATTCTCGTTGACACGCTTCACTTGTGAGCCCAGCCCCAGCAGGAAGCGCCCGCCCGAGAGCTCGTCGAGGTCTGCAGCCTCCATCGCGGTGATGGTCGGAGATCTTGGGAATGCGAGCGCGATGGCCGTACCAACCTTGATGTTTGTGGTCGCTTGAATCGCAACAGAGGCCGTCACAAACGCCGTTGTCGTCGTTTCGGCCGCCCAGCACGACTCGAACCCTGATGCTTCGATCATCTGGGCCATGGGGCCGATCATCGCCATAGGACCGCCGATCCCGATCCCGTAGTCCACGGCGCCTCCTCGAGAGAGAGTTAGGAGTTCACATCCCGCGCTCGGCGGAGAAGCGAGGACTATAGCCCGCGTTTGCACGCCGGCCACAGAGCGGTAATGTGCGCCCGCGATGACCTCCCCACCCGTCGACGGGGGGGCACACGGATAAAGATCAGGAGGGAAGGGTGGCCGAACTACTGGACGACGAGGAGATCGAACAACGCCTCGATGAGCTCGGCGACTGGGAACGTGAGGGCGCCGAGATATCGAAGGTGTTCGAGTTCGACGACTTCGCCGGATCGATCAAGTTCGTCAACGCCGTCGCAAAGATGGCCGATCGATACGACCACCACCCCGACATCGACATCCGTTACGCGAAGGTTCGCCTAACGCTTTCCACACATTCCGAAGGTGGCCTCACTGCCATCGACTTCGACCTCGCCGGTGACATCGAGCAAACGATCGCCGACTAGCCCCCTTCTTATTGGGTGGCAGCTGCCGGGCGCAGCCACGGTGGCAATGAGAACGTCACGTCTTCGCTCGTAACTTCGCGGGCTTCGACGGTGTCGTAGCCGAGCTCGGCGAGACGCTTCAATAGACCTTCGACAAGCACCTCCGGTGCGCTGGCGCCCGAGCTGACTCCGACCGTTTCCGCATCTTGCAACCACGCCGGCTCGAGATAGCTCGCATCGGGAACCAAGTAGGCCGGGGTTCCCGCAGCACGAGCTACTTCCACCATGCGATTCGAGTTCGACGAGTTGAAGGCTCCGACGATCAGAACGACGTCCGACTCGGGGGCGAGAACCTTTACGGCGACCTGTCGGTTCTGCGTGGCGTAGCAGATGTCGTCCGAACGAGGGCCCTCGATGTCGGTGAACCGGGACCGCAGGGCTTCAACGACGTCAAGTGTGTCGTCGACCGAAAGAGTGGTCTGAGTCAGGTAGGCAACGGGCTCGCCAGGTTGGAGGCCGAGCTCCCCGATCTGTTCGACGCTTTCGATGACTTTCGTCGAGTCGGGAGCTTCTCCCGAAGTGCCCTCGATCTCCTCGTGTCCCTTGTGGCCGACGAGGACGATCTTGCGACCCCCGCGTACGAAACGCTTTGCTTCGTTGTGCACTTTTGTGACGAGCGGGCAGGTCGCGTCGATCACTTGAAGGTTGCGAGCCTCGGCATTCCGGCGAACTTCGGGAGAGACGCCGTGAGCCGAGAAAACGCACACGGAGCCGGGTGGGATCTCATCCTCTGATTCGACGAAGATCGCACCTTGCTTGGCGAGCTCGGAGACAACGTGGCGGTTGTGGACGATCTCTTTGCGGACGTAAACGGGGGGGCCGAGGGCCTCCAAGGCACGCTCGACTATCTGAACGGCGCGATCTACGCCCGCGCAATAGCCACGAGGCGCCGCCAAGATGACCTTTTTCACCACCCCATGCTAATTGCCTTGTTTAGCAAGCCACGCCGACTTCCCGCCCCCCACTCGTCTTGTGCCACGGGCGCACTCTTTTCCAGAGAAGTGCACATCCACGTCACATTCCTGGAAAAGAGGGGCTCCGAAGTCGGCCGGCTTCGGCGAGCGCCATCAGGACTTCACTCCCGATCTCGCCTTTGCGAAAGCCCAAGTCGTCCCAGGTGTAATACAGAACGACCC
>JBHELU010000002.1:0-4813 GCA_046262955.1 Actinomycetota bacterium
GCGACCCGCCTCTCGTCGCGGTTCGTCGTCGCGTCCTAGCGGCCGTTTGCGGAACCGGCCGATGAAGCCGATGTTCGAGTTCCCTTCCTCGAACTCGCTCCCGAGGATGCGGCCCTGGTGTGGGCCGGCGTACCTGAGCACGTAGAAGCCGTTCCGGATGTCGACGACGTAGATCAACCCGTCGACGACGATCGGGTAGCTCCACATGACGACCTTGTCTTCTCCGGAGGACAGCGCCGGGTCTTCGGTAACGACTGCCGGCTCGGGAGTCGGGGTGTAAGCCGCAGCTTGCTTGACGTGGGTGGGGTCCGAAATGTCGATCGCCTGTAGTCCGCCCGAGTGCCACGTCACGAACGCAAGATCGTTGGTCAGCGTCGGGTTGTGAGCGGACCACGACGACAGCGAGTTCCGGACCGGGTTGTCTCCGACAGTGTCGCTGCAGTAGCTCGGATCGTTCTCGGGCAGCTTGTATTCGGAGACCACTTTGGGGTGCGTCGGGTCTTTCAGATCAAGCAAACGCACCCATCCCCAAGGGCAACCATGGTTACTCAGGAGCACCGGGATCTTCCCGTAAACCTCGTCGGTGGTGAGGACGTAAGGACTTCCGGGCACCGGAACCGAGCTGTGGTCTCCAGGACCGTCCCAGTGCGCGCGGTTCAGGATCGGGGTGATCTCGGTGATCTTCGGCTTTGGCTTCCCGGCAGCCACCTGCGAGGTGTCGATCTCCCAGAACCCACCTTGGAGAGCGGCGATGTAGCCGGTCTTACCGTCGGGGGAGATGCTCATTGAGTGGATCCGGTTGTCGCCGGCCGTGGGGACAAGAGCCTTGTACGTCGCTATCTCCTTGAACTTCTTGTCGCGGGCACCGGAGATGTCGATCACCGAGAGCTGCGTCCCACTACCAGGCTCCGACTGATACATAAGGGCGCGCTTTGGGTTCTTTGGGTCCGACCACAGGAAGAACTCGTGCGGCGAGTGCGTCGGAACGTACTCGGCAACGAGCTTGGGGGCCGCGGCGTTGTCGCCGGAGATGTCGTAGAAGCGGTAGGTATCCGACTTCGTAGCTTGAGTCGGAGAGCACTCGTGGATCTCGGGGCTGCAGTTCGAAGCGAGATACAGAACGATCAGCAGGTGTTGCTGCGGCCAGATGCGCAGCTCACGTGATGTCTCACCGTCGTTGGCGCCGGTCGGCGTCTGAGTGATCTGCCCGACAACCGAGGGCTTCGATGGGTCGTGGACATCGACGATCATCACGCCGGAGTTCGGGTGCAAGCCGTCCGTCCGGCTCCCGACGTAGGCGTAGCCGTCGGTGACGGCCAGAGCCGCGTTCATCCCGCGATTCATCAACGCGTCATGCCCTACGAGCTCGAGCGAGCCCGGCGGGGTGCCCTGCGCCACGGTGACGTGCTCACTGGGACGCGCGATCGCGGGGGCCGCGATCATCACTATTGCGGCGAACAAGGCTGCGAATCGCTTCACTGGGATTCCCCCTTGAGATTTCTGGAGAGGCTCGTTCCAGTTGATTCGCCATCGGAGCCCCAAACCCTTTGCCCCTCGGGCTCAGGAGGGGGACCTGCAGTTATGCATCCAAACGTGGGCCGCCGGCGGGTTAGCGATAGCCCGCGAGCCCCTCGAGGCGTACCAGTAGGAGAGCCGGGGGGAGCGTGTGCTGCTTCGACTCGCAGTTCGTGTCCTTTTCTCCGTCGATGCAGGTGTCGTCCCCGTCGCCTCCATCCAGGGTGTCGCTGCCGTCGCCGCCGTTCAGTTCGTCGTCTCCGGCCCCTGCTGAGATCGTGTCCTTGCCTGGTCCTGCGAACAAGCGGTTGGGGCTCGAGCTTCCGGTGATCGTGTCGTTCTTGGGGCCCCCTTGGCCGTCTTCAACGTTCGTCAGCGTGTCCGATCCTTGCCCCGTGGCGACCCCCGTCGACAGGTCGATCGTCATGTCGCTCGTAGCGGAGGCGTACACCACGAGGTCTTCACCCATCCCACCATCGACCTGATCGCTCCCCCCGTAGGGGATCAGCACGTTGTCGTTGTTGTCGCCCGATAGGGAATCCCCGAACGTGTCCGAGCCCCCGATCCCCTCGATGCTGGCGAGGGTGTCCGTTCCCCAGCCCGTCGCCGTCCCATTGGCGAGATTCACAACCACGGGACCGGGCGCGAATTTGTATCCGGCGAAATCGGTCGAGCCTTTGGGCTGGTCGCCTCCATCAAGCGAGTCGTTACCGCCCTCACCGACCAAGACGTCCGGTCCATCTTTGGCCGAGAGCGTGTCGTTGCCGTCTCCTCCGAATAAGCCATTGCCGAACGCCGTGTCGTTGCCTTCGAGGTGATCGTCGAAGCGCGATCCCTGAACCGAGTCGAAATTTGTCAGTGTGTCTTTGCCGGCACCTCCGCTTGCCTTCCCGGAGCTGAGGCTGACATCGACTGCAGCGGAAGCCGTCGTGTAATCCACCAGTGCCTGGTGATCGCGGCCCCCGTTCAACGAGTCGTCGCCGGGCCCCCCGTCGACATCATCGAAGAACCCTGGACCGCTGTTGATCGAGTCTGCCCCCGGACCTCCGTTGATCACATCTCCGCCGGTGCCTCCAAGGATCTTGTCGTTAGCCGGTCCCGAGCAGACGACATCGTCTCCGCCTTTCGCATCTATACGATCGTCGCCTTTCCCAGACACGATCACGTCGGCGTGTGACGTTCCGGCGATCACATCTCTATGTGACGTTCCGACGATCGTGGCGGTACGCCCTAAGCAGGTTGGCGCGTTCGCAGACGAAGCGAACGGGGCCTGAGCTGCGACAACCAAAGCAGCCGAGCTGATAGCGCAAAGGGTCGGGATGGCCTTGAGCCAGCGGTGCCTACTGCACACGTGATGAAGGTATCCGACCCAAAGGTCGTCGGCTTGGGCTCTTTAGTGGGTGGTATAGACGGCGTACAGCGACATCTGCTCGCTGTCGGTCGTATAGGTGGAACCGAACGGATTGCTCGGGCCGGAGGAATAGCTATTCGTGTTGTAGATCCTGCTGCTCGCGACCGAGTCCCATCTGAAGCCGGCCACGCCTGATGTCGCGCCGGTGATGATGCCGATCCAGTAGGGCCCGGCCGATACCTGGAGCGGGCCGGTAAGAGCGAGGTCGTACCACCCCGCAGCATCGGTCGAGTGGAACGTTATCGGCGAGCTGGTCGCAAGCAGGCTCCCGGGTGCGCCTCCGGCATCCGCGTAGACCACGCCCTCGATCGCCTGCTGACCCGATATCCCAGTCGGAGCTAGATAGATCGAGAGCTTCGAGATCGAAGCTGCGGTGCTCAGCGAATACCGATTCACGCGCTTGCGATCCGCGGCGAAGGAATCTGACGATCCTCCGACGGTTGTTTTTCCGAGCTTGCCGGTGGTCGACGTGACGGTCGGAGCGGGGGTCGGGCTCGGGGACGTCTGTTTGCTGGCCGTCAGGGTCGCGTAGAGCGACGTCTGTTCGTCGTCGGTTCCTCCCACCGTTCCGAAAGGATCCGAGGCGCCGTCGGAATAAATGTCCCCGTTGTACGCGCGGTTACCCGCGACCGCGTCCCATCTCATAGTTGCGATCCGCGGGTCACCGCCGCTGATGAACCCGATCCAGTAAGTGCCCGACGACAGATCGACCGTCGTCGAGAACGGTAGGTCGTACCACCGTGCCGAGCTGACATGGGTGAAGGAGATTTCATTGGTTGCACCTAGAAGCTTTCCGGGAGCGCCGCTCGCATTTGCGTAGATCAATCCGCGGAATGTCTCGGTGCCGGAATTTGCCGTTGGGGAGAGATAGAGACTCAACTTCGTCACGGCACCGCTCGTGGAAAGCGTGTACTTGTTCACGCGCTTCCGATTCACGAGCAAAGAGTCGCTCGATGCGCCCACGTTCGTCTTGCCCAAAGTCGTTGTGGTGGATTGCGCTGTCGGAGTCGGTGACGGAGTCGGTGACGGAGTCGGTGAAGGTTGCGAGCTCGAACAGCCCGGGATGAGTTTGCAAACGTCCAGTCGTCCGCCCGTTCGAACGAGGCCAGAGAGGGATGACAACTTGTCAACGCTTTGCAGGATCGCGTTCTTCACGTCAACCGCAGAGCGATAGCCAAGCGACAGGAGCAGCGCCGCGGCGCCTGCCACCTGTGGAGATGCCATCGAGCCTCCGCTGATGTATCCATAGGTTCCGCCGCGCAAGGTCGAGTAGATGTTGTCGCCTGGAGCCGCCAAGTCCACAGTATTTGGCCCGTAGTTCGCCCACGAAGGTAACCGGTCACCCTGATTCGAAGCGGTGACGCAGATCTCGTTCGCGCGTCCGTAACGACATGGGTAACGACCGACCGACGAGTCGTCATTGTTGTCACTCGTGTTGCCCGCCGCGGTGACGAACAAGATGTCGTTGCCCCCCAAACCATCGATCTCGTCGGAAAGTGCTTGCGAGTAAGCCGTTCCTACGAACGTCGCGGAATCGTTGACCACGCGCACGTTCACACCCGCTTGTTTCGCGCGGATGACCCAATCGAGGGCCGATATCAACGAGCTGGTCGATCCATTCCCGTTACTATCCAGCCACTTCACGGGAAGGATCGTCGTCGTCCAGTTCATGCCCGCGACGCCGATGCCGTTGTTGCCGACCGCCCCAAGGATCCCGGCGACGTGTGTTCCGTGGCCCCCGTAGTTCGTCTCGTTGTCCATCGGGTCACACGAAGCAGCAAGGACGTTGTAGCCGTGTGTGCCTGCCGAGCATCCACCGATCCCGCCAGGGTTGGACCAGATGTTGCTCGCGAGGTCCGAATGGTTGTAGTCCACACCCGAGTCAAC
>JBHELU010000003.1:0-12467 GCA_046262955.1 Actinomycetota bacterium
TCACGATCCCATACCAGGTGTCGATGTGGATATCCACGATAAAGAAAATTTTACCTTGCCCATTACCCGTCGGCCTGAGGTCTTTCCGGGGCCTACTTGACAACATAGAAGTGACAAGTCTGTGCTCGCGTCGAACATCGAAATTCAGAGCCTTTGAAATCGATGCTCTGAGTCCCACCTAAGCATCTCCAGACTTCGGTCTTGATTGTTGCCTCTGCGCAGAGCGCGGGATGAAGCACACAGTTGCACCCTCGATGCAAACAGGCCTCTTATGAGGCGCGTTGCGCGCGCGAATGGACATACAAACGGACGTACATCGATTCGTTCACAACAAACTCATTTGCAACAACGCGGGCGATCTGTCGTTTCGGCTTGTTACGTTTCTCGAACTTCCCAATAGAGGCGGCGGTATGGCTCATATTCAGAAGCGAGGTAAGGGCCGGTGGCGAGCTCGTTACCGCGGCCCGGACAATCGAGAGCACTCGAGGACGTTCGCTCGCAAGGTGGACGCTGAGCGCTTCCTAGCGAGTGTAGAGAACCGCAAGAACCTCGGTGAGTGGATCAACCCACAACTCGGTCGCACGACGTTCTCGAACTGGCTGGAACGCTGGAGCGGCACGGTGATTCATCTCAAGCCCAAGACGATCGCAGGCTACGAGAGTCTTTTGAGGTGCTACATCGTGCCCATCTTTGGAGACATCCCCCTCGCGCGCATCGAGCCGGTGGACGTGCGGGATTGGGTGGCAGCGATGGTCGACCACGGATTGAGCCCCTCGCGCGTGCGTCAGGCGCACCAGCTGTTCTCCGCGATCATGAAGGCGGCGGTCGAGTCCGAGTACATCGGGCGATCGCCCTGTATCGGCGTGAAGCTCCCGCGCACGCAATCACGCGAGATGAAGTACCTCGACGCCGATCAGGTCGAGGCACTCGCCGAATCCGCTGGTCAGTTCTCGCTGCTCGTCTATGTCCTCGCCTACGCGGGAATCCGTTGGGGCGAAGCTGCAGCTCTGCGGCGCGGTCGGTGCGATCTCCCGCGCCGGCGCCTGCTAGTCGTCGAATCGATGGCGGAGGTGGGCGGCAAGCGTTACTTCGGTCCCACAAAGACCTACCAGTCTCGTGAGGTCGGTATCCCGGTGTTCCTCGCCGAGCTGCTCGAAGAGCACCTCGATTCGGTCCCCGTTGAGCCGGAGGCGCTGGTGTTCACCTCGCCCGATGGTCACCCGATGAGCAACGCGAACTTCCGTAACCGCGTGTGGTTACCCGCCCTGCGCGAAGCCGCACTCCCTCAAGGTCTGCGCATCCACGATTTGCGTCACACCTGTGCCGCTTTGCTGATCGCGCAGGGAACTCACCCGAAGGCCATACAGGCCCACATGGGCCACTCGTCGATCACCGTGACGCTCGACCGCTACGGACATCTGTTCCCAAACGCGATTGACGACGTCGCGCGCGGCCTGGACGCTCAACGCGCCGCGGCCTATCCGCGGCCCCGCAAGTCGGAGACTGTTATCGATCTAAGCGAGAAGAAAGCGAAAGCTGCCTCCGACCAGCAGCTTCGCAAGTGGGGCCGGCTGGACTCGAACCAGCGACCAACGGATTATGAGTCCGCCGCTCTGACCAACTGAGCTACGGCCCCCACGTCAGTCAAGACACGCGACCCTATCTTTCGCCGGCCCCGCGAGCCTCCCGGCCGGGCAAGACTTGCCTTGTCATAATTTCCGGATGCGCGGCGACACCTCCGGTGAGGCATCCCCTAAAACGACCACGTCGTCGGTCGACACCGGTAGCTCTAGATGGCGTGCGAGAAATGTCTCGCCTGAGATACAGAACCTCTTGCTACGCGTCGTTGGCATCCTCATCCTGACCGCGGGGTTGGCTGGGATGTTGATCTGGTTCACCTCATACGAGCTCCTGAGCCATCCATCCCTCCAGATAGGTGTATGCACAACGGCTGCTGCACTCGGGCTTGGCATTTTGCTCTTCTCGTTTATCGATCTCGACCCGTACCGCCATCTGTTCTCTGTCGCGATCTATGCGTTACTGGTGATCGCACCTCTCTTGGTGACGCTCGGGCAATACTCAGTCGGTCCTCACACACTGATCGCAGCGATCCTGTACGTAGAGGTGCCGATCTTCTCCTTCTACCTTCTGCCCCGTGAGATCGCGATCGGCATGACCGCCATGGTTGCGATCGAATTCGCAGTGCTCCTGGCTGTGCAGCCCGGTTATCGCAATCCGTTCGAACAATGGATCTTCGTGGCAGCCGTCCTCGCGAGCATCGGTGCGGTCTTCGGCGGGCTCTTGAGCCGCGGCGTAGAGGAGGCTACGAGGCTGTCCCGTCTTAGGCGCTTTCTTCCGGCGCAAGTGGCTGACGCGATAATCAGCTCCGGCTCTGGAGAGCTTCTAGAGCCACACCGCCGCCAGATAGCCGTTCTGTTCTGCGATCTGCGTGGATACACGAAGTTCTCAGGTGGCTCCGAGCCAGAGGAAGTCGTCGATCTCCTGGATGAGTATTACGAGCTTGTCGGCGGCCTACTTCGGAACGCGGAAGCAACGATCGGCAGCTTTGGCGGGGATGGGATCATGGCCTACTTCAACGATCCTGTTCCGTGTGAAGACCCCGCCGGGCAAGCCATCGCGGTCGCAACTTCGCTGGGCGATCCCATGCAAACATTCATAGAGAGATGGAGGCGACGCGGCTTCACGATCGGCTATGGGATCGGCATAGCTTACGGATATGCAACTCTCGGAGTGGTCGGTTTCGAAGGGCGACACGATTACACAGCACTCGGCTCTGTCGTCAATCTGGCTGCCCGTCTCTCCGACGAAGCTGCTGCAAGCGAAGTCCTGATGGATCAACGAGGTTACGACGCCGTGATGGAGCGGGTGCAGGTCGAGCCCATAACACTCGAGCTCAAAGGCTTTTCCGAGCCCGTGGTTGCCTACAGAATCTTGCCGACGACCCTTGCCGTAGCTGCGGGGAGTCGTAGCTACGACATGGAGTTGTAGATCCACACTCCCGCTGCGACACCCGCGGCGATCGCTGCTAGTTGAACCACCAACCAATAGATGCCGGGACGCATCAGGTCAGCACCCGCCCGGCAACACCTTTCGGGCAGTGCTGCGGATCTCGTAGGCCCCACCTTCGGCGCAGTACTCTGCGACGAGCAACACCGCGCGCATCGAGAGACACATCAGCGTGATCGCGCAGCTGATGCCGGCAAGTGGGATTGTGATACCGAACGTGGCGCGGACTCGTTCCAACGGCCTGATCTCTTGCGTTGCTGACGCCATCGATCGAACGTTTGCGGACCTCCCGCTCGCTATCTACGGCGTTTAGCAACGATAGTTGGGCTAGCGTCGATAATCTGTTTCATGAAAGAGCAAGAGCGCGCCTCCATAGACGGTGAAGGACCGCTCGCTCGAGATCCGTTCGTGACGCGTGGCCTCATCCGGCCGACGTCTCGGGCGATGAGGATCCTGCTGCTACGCATTGCGGCTGCACTCGGGATCGCTGCCGGCATTGCAGGAGTCGCATTCCGGCTGACATCGTCCGGCGTCCTCATCCACCCCGGCATCCAGCTGTTGGTCTGCATCACGTCTCTCGTGCTCGGCGCGATCTTCCTTGTTCTCTCTTTCCTCGATCTCGATTGGGTGCACCGTGTGCACGCACCGTTCGCCTACCTGGTGGCCATCGCGGCGACGGTCCTCGTAACCCTAGGTATCTATTCGGTCGGCCCGCGCACGTTGATCGGCGTGGTGCTGTACGTCGAGGTGGCGATCTTCACTTTCTTCTTGCTGCCGCGAGTTGCAGCGATAGCGATGGTGGCCCTCATGGCCGGCGAATTCGGTGCACTTCTTTACTTGCAGGGGGGATATCCCGCGCCCACAGCGCAGTGGCTCTTCGTGGTGATCGCGCTCGCAGCGATAGGCGCGACAGTCGGCGGCCTGCTCGGCACAGTCGTCGAAGAGACCACGAGACTTTCGAGGCTCAGGAGATTCCTTCCGCCGCAGGTGACGGACGCAGTCCTGAGCGCCGGCGGTGAAGAACTGCTGCGGCCACATCGCCGTCAGATCGCCGTCCTCTTCTGCGATCTGCGCGGTTACACGAAATTCTCCGGCTCGTCGGAACCGGAAGACGTCGTCGAGCTGCTCGGCGACTACTACGACGTGGTCGGCGCACTGCTTCGGACGTCCGAAGCAACGATCGGGAACTTCGGCGGGGACGGGATCATGGCCTACTTCAACGACCCTGTGCCCTGCCCCGATCCCGCGGGCGACGCAGTGAAGCTTGCCCTCTCTTTACGGAAACCGATGGCGAGATTCATCGAGCGCTGGACGCAACGAGGCTTCGACATCGGTTACGGGATCGGCATCACATTCGGGTACGCGACGCTTGGGGTCCTGGGATTCGAGGGCAGGCACGACTACACGGCGGTCGGCTCGGTCGTGAACCTTGCTGCGCGACTCTCCGACGAGGCGGGACCGGGCGTGTTATTGCTCGACAATCGGACCTATGACGCGGTCAGAGGCAAGGTTGAAGCAGATCCAGTGACGGTGGAACTGAAGGGTTTCCCAGAGCCTGTAACCGCGTACCGCGTCAGGCCGACTGCCGTTGAAGAAAACGCGACTCCAGCATCCGAAGAGCGCGCCGGTGGATCTGACATACGCGCGACTCGCTGACTTCTAGATCTTCTGCGATCTCTTTCAGGCGCCTGTTGCCGTAGTAGATCTCCATAACGACCTTGCGCTCCAGCGCTGGTAGGTGAGCCACCGCTCGCTTCATCTCGCGATAGTCGTCGGCTATAGAAACGATCTCCTCGGGTCCCGCGGCGCCATCGGTCACGCAATCCGCCAAAGGCACACCGCGATCGCCGAGGCCCGACTGGAAATCCACCGTGATGACTTTGTCCATCGGTCCGGGATTGGTGCGCCTGCGAGATGCTCGAGGGAACCAGCTCAGGGCCCGAAGCCCATCCTTCATAGCTCCGGTTATCCGAAGGGAGCCGTAGGTCGTGAAGGTGAATCCGAGCTCCGGTTTGAACTTGTCGATCGCATCGAGTAGCCCCAATACGCCGAACCCGTGGATGTCTTGCCGGTGCGAGGGGTGGGCCGACGCGGCGACCTTGCGGACCAGGCGGTCGACCAGGGGCAGGTAATGACGGGCAAGCTCCGCCCTCACCTCCGGATCCCGGCCCTTGCCCCAGGATGCCCACAAAGCGGCCACTTCCATATCATCCGGTCGTTGCATATCCCCAACCTCATTTGGCCTCAGTAATTAACAGACCTCACAAGGATGGGGCGGGTAAGGCCCTGCGGATATCCCTCCAGGGAGTGGAACTAGACCCCCCGAAAGGCGGTCGCAGTGGCTCGCCTGGGGCAGTCCAGGGGCCATGCACGAGGTGGGTCTGGGAGCGTTTGAGCTCCGGGGGCGGGACTCGAACCCGCAACCCTCCGGTTAACAGCCGGATGCTCTGCCTATTGAGCTACCCCGGATCGGCGGGCGACATCCTAAGAGGCCCGAGCGCAGGCTTCGGAGATTGGCCCCCCGCCGGGCGGGCATACGATTCCACATCACATCGCGGCTATCAAAGGGGAGGCAAACGATGAGGGGACGCATGGGCGTCTTGATCGGTTTCGGGGCAGGGTACGTGCTGGGTGCAAAGGCCGGCCACGAGCGCTACGAGCAGCTCCGCCGGCTCTACGAGAATCTATTGTCGTCTCCAGGGTTCAAACGGGCGTCGGGCAAAGCGAAGGACGCGGTCGGAACCGGATTGGAACAAGCTAAAGGGGTGGCATCAGAAGGCGTTTCGAAAGCTCAGTCTGCGATCAAAGACCGCCGCTCCGGCACCGACGGCCCCGCGGGCTTGACGGTAGCTCCCCCGCCCGACTACTCGAGGTAATCGCGCAGCTTCTGGCTGCGCGATGGGTGGCGCAGCTTTGAAAGCGTCTTCGACTCGATCTGCCTGATCCGTTCGCGGGTAACGCCGAAAGTTTTTCCGACTTCTTCGAGCGTCCGCGGCTGACCATCACGCAAGCCGAACCGCATCTCGATAACTGCCTTCTCCCGACCCGACAGCGTGTGGAGCACGGACTCCAACTGCTCCTGAAGCAAACGGAAAGACGCGCGTTCTAGAGGAACGACCGCTTCGGAGTCCTCGATGAAATCCCCTAGGTGCGAGTCTTCTTCTTCACCGACCGGGGTTTCCAAAGAAACGGGCTCCTGGGAGATCTTTTGGATCTCACGGACTTTCTCGGCCGACAGCTCCATCTGGTGCGCGATCTCGTCGGCAGTGGGCTCGCGACCGAGGTCCTGAAGTAGCTGACGTTGGATCCGAACGAGTTTGTTGATCGTTTCAACCATGTGGACCGGGATGCGGATCGTTCTCGCCTGGTCGGCGATCGCTCGCGTGATCGCTTGCCGGATCCACCACGTCGCGTATGTCGAGAACTTGTAGCCCTTGTGGTAGTCGAACTTCTCGACGGCACGGATCAGACCCAGATTGCCTTCCTGGATGAGATCGAGGAACGCCATACCGCGGCCCACGTAGCGCTTGGCGATCGAGACCACCAATCTGAGGTTCGCCTCGACCAGATGACGTTTTGCGATAGCGCCGTCGCGCTCGAGCCAGTTCAACTCGCGGTGTTCTTCTTCACTATGGGTTTCGTTCTGCTCGAGCTTTTCGGTCGCGAACACTCCCGATTCGATCCGTCGCGCTAACGACACCTCTTCCTGGGCAGTCAGCAGCGCAACGCGGCCGATCTCTTTCAGGTACATACGAACCGGGTCGTTCGTCGGCGCTTTGAGCGCCATCTCGACCTCGCGGCGAGCGCGTCGCCGTTCTTCGTCCACATCAGCGGCGCTCTGTTCTTCCTCTTCCGAGGATTCTGCTTGAGCTTCCTCCGCGATTGCTTCGTCCTCGACGACGTCAACGCCGAGCTCGACCAACCGCTGGTAAACCGCATCGGTTTCGTCGGCGTTCAGATCGAGAGTCGAGAGCTTCTCGGCAAGATCCGCGGCAGTTATAGATCCTTCGGATTTGGCGGCACGAACGATCGCGGCGACCTCGGTCTGCGCCGGCGACAGTTGCGTGATCGTGGCCCCCGAGCCGGACTCATCCGGCATGACAGGTTCTTCGGTGCTCAACTCACGGCCTCTTCTCGGAGGCTGCGAAGCAGATCGCGCCGTTCGGCCTCGAGCCGGACGAGCTCGGTGAAGAGCTCGTCATGGCGAGTGGGGTCATCGAGTGGATTGATGTCCTGCAGCGTGGTCCTCCGGGTCTTGATCTGGCGCTCCAGTCGGAAAACTTTCAAGCGGGAGAACAGCTCACGGGCCTTGATCTCATCCTCTTCCGATGCTTCTGTACCCACCGTCAGCTCGGCGAAAAGAGACAGGGCATCCGGGGTCAAGGCATCGGCCACATCGGCCCCCACTGCACGCAGTTGGTCATCGGACGCTTTCATACCAGCGCGGAAGAGCTCACGACGCGCGGGGGATGTGAAATCACTCTCGACGACCGTTGTCGCGAGAACACCCACTTCCCGCGGTCGCGTTAACAACAATTGCAACGCCTCCCGTTCGACCTTCACATGCCCGGGGAGACGGCGGTCGCGATCCCTATCGGTCGTGCCCCCCGTTGCCCCCGAAGATTCGATTCGTTCTTCTTCCAGCGCCCGCTGGACCATCTCCGGGTCCACTCCGATGAGTCTCGCTGCCATAAAAACGTACTGACCGCGCGCTATCGGATCCGGATGCAACCCTAGCACCTTGCTTGCTTCCCGAACCGCCCGCGCACGCGCCTCCGGAGTGTCCAAAGCAAGCTTCGCAACTGTTTGCTCGAGGATGAACTCGAGTAGAGGTTCCCCTTGATCGACGAACTTCTTGATCGCATCCGCGCCGTCCTCAGTCACGACATCTGCCGGATCGCGGCCGGTGGGCAGCGGAGCCACTAGAACCTCGATACCGATGCGACGGTGGATCCCGAAACCACGTTCGGTTGCACCTTTGCCGGCCTCATCCGAGTCGAACATCAGAACCGCACGATCCGTGAACTTCTTCAGCAATTCGAAATGGGACTCGGCCAGCGCGACTCCGTTGGTAGCAACGGCTTGATTGACGCCGGCTTCATGTAACGCGATCACGTCCGTGTATCCCTCGACGACGATCGCCGGCTGACCACGAGCGATCGAGCTCTTGGCGCGATTCAATCCGTACATGACACGCGACTTCGAGAACGCAGCGGTCTCGGACGAGTTGAGGTACTTCGGCTGCTCATCTCCCATCGCCCGGGCCCCGAACGCGACGACATCGTCCTGAAGGTTCCAAGTGGGAAAGATCACCCGTCGCCTGAAGGTGTCGTAGAGGCTGCCGTCCCGCTGGCTCGAGCGGCCGAGGTCAGCCTGCTCAACCTCCGCACGGGAGAATCCCCGGGACATCAGGTGGCGGCACAGCGCGTCACGGCCGGGTGCCCAACCGAGCTGCCATCGCTCGGCCACCTCCCGACCGAAGCCTCGGCCCTCGAGATACCGCCGCGCCTCGAGAGCATCCGGCGATTCCATCAACCCTTTGTGGAAGAAGTCGGCAGCTGCCTTGTTCGCTTCGATGATGCGCGCCTTGAGCCCGCGACCCGCCGCCTCACCAGGCCGCATCTCTTCGTAACGGAGTGCGAAGTTCGTCTTTCGCGCAAGCCATTCGACTGCTTCGGGAAACGGAAGGCTCTCGGCTCGCTCGATGAATTGGTAGACGTTGCCACCGAGCGAGCATCCAAAGCAGAACCACACGCCTTTCGCTGCATCGACGGTGAACGACGGCGTCTTCTCCGAATGGAAAGGACACAGTCCTTTGAAGGTGTGGGTACCCGATCGCTTCAAATGCGTGTAGCCGGAAATGACCTCCACGACGTCGGCCGTGTCGCGCAGAGTTTCGATATCGTCGGGATTAATTCGAGCCATTGCTTGACTTCCTCAGCGCGCGAAGGAGGACGGCGGGGAAGGCGGCCTCATCCTAAGGCGGCGAGGGCCGGCGAGGGCCCGTCGACCAAAGACTCGAATGTCCGGATCGCGAACCGGTCGGTCATGCCCCCCACATAGTCCACTGCCTGCACCTTTGGGTCCTCCGAGGCCGGCGGATCGGCTTCGAAATGCTCGAGCAGGGTTAGCACGATGCTCTCGACGGCCTCGCGGGTCGCCTCCCCGACCTGACCCAGATAAACGTGCTCGAAGAGGAACGAGCGAGTGACGCCCATCGCCTCGAAAACGGCTGAGCTCATCCGGATCTCTTCTAGGTCGGCCGATGCTTGGACCAGATCTTCGACCATCGTTCGGATCCTCGCGCCGTGGTCTTGTCCGAGCACATCGCGAGTCACCGCAGGCAATTGCTCGACGTCGAGCAGGTCCGCTCTCATCGCGGCGTCGATATCGTGGTTGATGTAAGCGATCCGGTCTGCGAAGCGAGCTATCTGTCCTTCCAACGTTGCCGGCATCGGCATCGACCAGGTGTGGTTGGCGATCCCGTCACGCACTTCCCAAGTGACATTCAGGTCCTCGAGGACATCAACGATCCGAAGTGACTGAAGGTTGTGGCGGAACCCCGGATAGAAACTTGCCACGACCTCTTCCCCCAAATGACCGAAGGGGGTGTGCCCTAGATCGTGGCCCAGGCAGATCGCCTCCGTCAGATCCTCGTTCAGGCGCAGGGCTCGTGCGATGGTCCGCGCCACTTGTGTGACCTCCAGCGTGTGCGTCAGTCGCACGCGGAAATGATCGCCCTCAGGGGCCAAGAACACCTGAGTCTTGTGACCAAGCCTGCGGAAGGCTTTGCAATGGATGATCCGGTCGCGGTCCCGCTGGTACGAGGTCCGCAGGAGATCTTCGTTTTCGTCACGCGCTCGGCCCTTCGAGCGGGACGAGAGCTGAGCCTGCGGAGCCAGCGTCTGCGACTCGATCTGTTCCGAGTGCTCGCGAGGAGACGTCACTTCTTGGAAGCTAGCACCGAGATACGACGACTTACTTGGAGCTGGACTGCGCAGCTCCCAGGACCGCTTGTCCCGCCGCAAGACGCGCCGTGGGGATCCGGAACGGCGAGCAAGAAACGTAATCCAGTCCCAGCCGGTCACAGAAGATGACGGAATCGGGATCGCCACCGTGCTCACCGCAGATCCCCAGATGGATATCGCCCCGAGACGCCTTTCCCTCGGCGACTGCCTGCTCCATCAACTTGCCGACCCCCGCCTCGTCGATAGTGACGAACGGATTGGTGGGAACCAACTTGCGCTCTTCGTACATCGCGAGAAACTTCCCGATGTCGTCCCGCGAGAACCCGAACGCAGTTTGAGTTAGATCGTTCGTTCCAAACGAGAAGAAGTCGGCATGTTCGGCGATGCTCTTGGCAGCCACGCACGCGCGCGGAAGCTCGATCATCGTGCCGAACAGGATGTCGAGCTCGACCTTCTTCTTCTGCAATACCTCGTGCGCCACCGGCTCGAGCTCTTCTCGCATCTGCCGGAGCTCCTCGGCAGTCGCAACGAGCGGGATCATGATCTCGACGATCGGATCCCCGCCCTTCTTCTTCACGGCACAAGCTGCCTCGACGATCGCGCGCACCTGCATCGCGTACAAGCCGGGTTTGATGATGCCCAGACGCACGCCGCGGAGACCGAGCATCGGATTGGCCTCGTGCAACTCTTCGACCTTGGCGAGCAGCTCGCGAGCATCTGCTAGAGAGAGCTTCTCGTCCCTGAGAGTCACTTTCCGCTTGTTCTTGGCTTCTGCAACGCCGAGAGCAACGGCAAGATCGACGTGATTCGGCAGGAATTCGTGGAGCGGCGGGTCGAGCAGACGAACCGTCACGGGAAGGCCGGACATCGCCTTGAAGATCCCGACGAAGTCGTCACGCTGGAGCGGCAAGAGCGCGTCGTACGCCTCCTGCTCTTCTTCGGGGGTGTCCGCAAAGATCATCTTCCGGACGGCACGAACCCGCTCTTCGCCCAGGAACATGTGCTCGGTGCGGCATAGGCCGATCCCTTCGGCACCCCGAGCGCGCGCATTCCGAGCCTGCTCCGGGGTATCCGCGTTCGCACGCACCCTCATGCGTCGTTTCTCATCGGCAAGCTTCATGAAAGATTCGAAGGCTTGCCAAAGGTCTGCCTTGCGCGCTTTCTTGTCACCCTGGAGCGCGGCATCCAATTGAGAAGATTCGGTTTCCAGCGCGCCTTCGTAGACCGTCCCCTCGGTACCGTCGATCGTTATCCAGTCGCCTTCTTTGATGGTCAGGTTTCCAACGGTGAACTTCTTGCCGGCACGGTCGATCCGGATCGCATCGGCTCCGCATACTGCGGGGATCCCTTCGCCGCGGGCGACGACGGCTGCGTGCGAGTTAGTGCCCCCAGCAGAGGTCAGGATGCCTTGAGCCGCGACCATGCCGTGGTAGTCGTCGGGAGTGGTCTCGCGGCGAACCAAGATCACCTTTTCTCCACCTTCGGCTTTGGACGCCGCATCGTCTGCAGTGAAGACGACCATCCCCACTGCCGCTCCGGGTGACGCGTTCAAACCGCGTGCGAATGGCTTTTCGGACTCCTTTAGGTCGGCGCGGATCACCGGCTTGAACATCTCGTCGAGCTTGCCGGCGGTCAACCTGTCTCGGACGACCTCATCGGGCGAAGTGAGGCCCTCGGCGACCATGTCGGAGGCGATCTTCCATTCGGCCAGGGCCGTCCTCTTGCCGATGCGAGTCTGCAGGAGCCAGAGCTTTCCCTGTTCGACTGTGAACTCGATGTCGCACATGTCTTTGTAGTGCTGCTCCAACGCGTTCATGTGTTGCTGGAGCTCGGCCCACGCCGCGGGCTGGACGTCTCCCATCTCGTCGAGCTTGAGCGTGTTGCGGATACCTGCGACAACGTCCTCACCTTGAGCGTTCTCCAGGTAGTCGCCGTACGGCTTGCGCTCGCCGCTCGACGGGTCTCTGGTGAATGCGACGCCCGTCCCGCAATCCGCTCCTTTATTTCCGAACACCATGGTCTGAACGTTTACGGCAGTGCCTAGAGAATCCGAGATCTTGTTGCGTCGCCTGTAGTCCTGCGCGCGCTTGTTGTCCCAGGACCGGAAGACCGCTTCGATCGCCTGGTGCAGTTGTTCGGTCGGATCCTGCGGGAAGTCACTCTTGGTTTGTTTCACGATGATCCGCTTGAAGGCCTTGACGAGAGTCTGCAGATCTTTCGTATCGAGATCGACGTCGTTCTGAACGCCCTTCTTCTCTTTAGCCGCGTCGATCGCGTCTTCGAAAAGGTCACCGTCCACACTCATGACGGTCTTGCCGAACATCTGAACAAGTCGTCGGTATGAGTCCCACGCGAAACGCTCGGAGGACGTTTGCCTGATCAGCCCTTCGACACTCTCGTCGTTCAGGCCGACGTTGAGAACCGTGTCCATCATGCCCGGCATCGAGAACGGAGCTCCCGAGCGGACAGAGA
>JBHELU010000004.1:0-5863 GCA_046262955.1 Actinomycetota bacterium
GGTCTCGTCCGTGCGGATCCCGTAGACGACGCCTTGATTGAGGTCCGTCGCGGCGAGCCCCCAGATCCTGCATCCGAAGTGGATGTTGTGTGAGTCGTGGACCTTTGAAAGGTGGTACATCGAGCCCGGCATCTTGGGGAATGGAAGGGTGTCGGACCGGCCGTTGTGATTTATCTCGACGAAGCCCTCTTCGATGTCGATGTTCGGCGTTCCGTACTCACCCATCGTGCCGAGCTTGACGAGATGCGACTCGGGCGCGAGATCTCGCATAGCGAACAACACATTCAGCGTTCCCTCGACGTTGTTGCGCTGCGTCGTTACTGCGTGACGCCGGTCGATCATCGAGTAAGGAGCGCTCGGTTGCTCGCCGTAGTGGACGATCGCTTCCGGTTGTGTCTCGCGGAACAACAGATCCACGAACTCCGGATCGGTCAGGTCGCCGATGAAGGTGCGGATGTCCTTGCCGGACAGCTCTTTCCACACGCGAGTGCGCTCTTGCAGCGATTGGATAGGCGTCAGCGAGCCCGCGCCGAGCTCGATCGACATCCCACGACGCAGCAAGTTGTCGGCCACAGAGACTTCGTGGCCCGCCTGCGATAGATGCATCGCAGTGGGCCAGCCGAGATAGCCATCGCCGCCTAGTACCAGGATCCTCACGCCCGGCAGGATAAGCGCCTTGCCCACCCCAATGCCGTGGGAGCATGTAGGCATGAGCAAACGCCCACCTCTCGTCGACGGCTTCGGGCGGGTCGCAACCGACCTCCGTGTGTCGGTCACCGACCGCTGCAATTTCAGGTGCCGGTACTGCATGCCGCCCGAGGGGCTGCCCTGGATGCCACGCGAGCTACTCCTCTCTTATGAAGAGATCACCCGGCTCGTCGGGATCCTTGTCGAATCCGGCGTAACGGCGATCAAGGTCACCGGCGGAGAGCCGCTGGTCCGCCGGGACGTCGATGTACTGGTGCGTCAGCTCCGGGGGCTGTCGAAGGACCTCGACATCTCGATGACGACCAACGGATACCTGCTGGCACCGGTGGCTGAGGCGCTCAAAGAAGCAGGTCTGGATCGCGTCTCGGTGTCGTGTGACTCGTTGATACGCCACCGCTTCCACGACCTGACCATGCGCGACGCGCTGGACGGGGTCATGGAAGGCCTGCGTGAAGCAGCGAGGGCGGGGCTCGGCCCGATCAAGATCAACACGGTGCTGATGCGCAGCCGTAATGCTGATGAGGCGGTTGCATTCGCAAGGCTGGCGCGCGACACCGGTTACGAGGTTCGTTTCATCGAGTACATGCCGCTGGACGCGCAAGACCAGTGGAACAGTGCAGAAGTGGTCGCGGGAGCCGAGGTGCTTGCGGCCATCGGAGAGGTCTTCCCGCTGGTTGCTCATGCTTCGGAAGGCGAACCCGCGCACACATACGGGTTCGCCGACGGCGCGCAGGGCGCAGTGGGCGTGATCCCCTCGGTGACCGAACCATTCTGCGATTCGTGCAACCGGTTGCGCCTGACGGCCGACGGTCAACTGCGGGCGTGCTTGTTCTCGCTCGAGGAAACCGACCTGCGCGGTCCCCTGCGCGACGGAGCGACCGACGACGAGCTCGCCGCACTGGCGCGTGACTGCATCGCCGCAAAGTGGGCCGGCCATCGCGTCGGCAAGCCCGATTTCGTGAAGCCGGCGCGGTCGATGTCGATGATCGGTGGCTGATCCACAAACGGTGGTCGCTCGGATAACCGACGAGCCGATCGACGTCGCAGACGCGATCGCTCGAGTCGCAGACGTTCGCGCCGGCGGGATCGGGGTGTTCGTCGGCACCGTGCGCTCGACACCTTCAGAGGAATCGGATGCCGATGTCGTGCGACTGGAGTACGAAGCTCACCCGGTGCTCGCCCCTCAGCGTATAGACGAGATCGCACGCGAGGCACAGTCCAGGTGGTCGCTCGAGCACATCGTTGCGGTGCATCGAACCGGGATCTGCGGTCTCGGAGACGTGACGGTCGTCGTTGCGTGTTCGGCGGCCCACCGCGCGGAAGCACTGGACGCGTGCAGATGGTGCATCGACACGATCAAAGCCACCGTCCCGATCTGGAAGAAAGAGGTCTACACGGACGGGCATGCGTGGGTCGGCGCACAACACTCGGAATCTTCAGCGTGAAAGCGGTAGTGATCGACGACGGGGAGCTTCAGTTGCTCGATCGGGCCACGCCAGACCCCGTTTTAGACGAGGTGCTGGTCGAAGTCGCGGGGGCCGGAGTCAACCGTGCCGATCTGTTGCAGCGCGTGGGCGCCTATCCCGCGCCCCCGGGGTGGCCCGCCGATATCCCCGGGCTCGAGTTCTCGGGCACCGTCGCCGGCGCGGGGCCCCTGGCTCAGGACATCGTTGGAAAAAAGGTGATGGGGATCGTCGGTGGTGGCGCGCAAGCAACTCACTTGATAACCCGCGGGGACCTGTGTGTCCCCGTTCCCGATGGGATCGATCTCGTCGAGGCCGGTGGCATCCCCGAGGTGTTCATCACCGCACACGATGCGCTCGTACAGGCTCGCGTTCGTCCCGGCGACCGCGTGCTGGTGCAGGGAGTTGGCAGCGGCGTCGGGACCGCAGCGATCCAGCTGGCCAAGGCGATGGGAGCAACGACCATTGGGACGTCGCGTACAGCCGGCAAGCTCGATCGCGCCGCGGAGCTGGGCTTGGACGAGCCGGTTCTCGCAGGACCCAAAGCCGTCGAGCAGATCGGAGCAGCCGACGTAGTCCTCGAGTTGATCGGCGGCGACTACCTGAATACGGACCTCGAGGTGTGTTCGCCTCGCGCGCGCATCGTCATCATCGGTCTGATAGCGGGGGCCGAGGCCAAAGCCGACCTCAGCACCATCTTGCGAAAGCGCCTAACCATCATCGGGACACAACTCAGAAACCGACCCCATCACGAGAAAGCCGCGACGACCGCACGTTTCGCTCGCGAAGTGATCCCGTTGTTCGAACGCGGACTCGTGCAACCGGTCGTCGACCGCATCGTTGCGTTGGACGACGTAGCCGACGCGTACGACGCGATCGAGTCCAATGCTCCGTTCGGAAAAGTCATCTTGAAGACCGGTTAAGGAGCCGATGTGGATCTGGGACTGAACGGCAAGATCGCGTGGGTGCTCGGCGGCTCGTCGGGTTTGGGCCGCGCGGGGGCAGAATCACTGGCCAAAGAAGGTGCGCTGGTTGCGATCAGTGCCCGGCGGCCGGACGTCCTGTCCGCCGTTGCGTCCGAGATCGAAGGCCGCTGCATCCCCGTTGTCTGCGACATTTCGGACGCGGAAGATCTTCGACGCGCCCACGACGAAGTGCGGAACGAGCTCGGAGAGGTCGACATCCTGGTAGCCAACTCGGGCGGTCCCCCGCCCGGACCGTTCACCTCGATCGACGAAGCCACGATGTTTGGCGCATTCGAGAACACAACCGTTTCCGCATGGCGTTTGAGCAAGGCAGTCGTGCCTGCGATGAAGGAGCGCGGATCGGGCGTTCTGTTGTTCATCACGTCTTCGTCGACGAAAGAGATCATCCCGGTCCTGCTCCTTTCGAACATGATGCGCGCCGCCGTCGTCGGCATGGCCAAGACGATGTCTAAAGAGCTCGGCCCCCACGGCATCCGCACGGTGTGTCTTGCCCCCGGCACATACGACACACCGCGGATCGAACAGATCGAAAACGCGAATGCAGCCGGTTCCGGCCGTTCGATCGAGGAGATCAGGGCAGGCGCGGTCAAAGAGATACCGCTCGGTCGTTACGGCCAGCCGCGCGAGTTCGGTGATCTGCTCGCCTTCTGCGCGTCGGAGCGCGCCTCTTATCTCACCGGGGTTACCGTCGTGGCAGACGGCGGCAGGCTTTACAGCGTGCTGTCGTGACCGAAACCTTCAAAGCGGCAGTCATCACCATCAGTGACTCCACCGCGTCGGGCAATCGCGACGACGAATCGGGCCCTCAAGCGGAGGAGATCCTTAGAGAAGCGGGGTTCCAGCTCGCCGCGTCCTCGGTTGTGCCCGACGACAAGGAAGTGATCGAGCATCGGCTACGCGAGTTGTGCTTGCTGGTCGATCTGATCGTGACCACGGGCGGAACCGGACTGGGCCCTCGCGACGTCACGCCGGAAGCAACGCGGACGGTTATCGACAAAGAGGCGCCCGGTCTTGCCGAGCTGATGCGTCTGGAAGGTCTGAAGAAAACTCCGATGGCAGCCCTATCGCGCGGGATCGTGGGGGCCCACGGACAAACACTGATCGTTAACTTGCCGGGATCTCCGAAGGGCGTGAAGGAGAGCCTCGAAGCTCTCGTTCCCGTCTTGTCCCACGCGCTCGCGTTACTCGGGGGGCGGTCCCACCACTAGTTGCCGGCATCGACGCGCTCTGCATGCGCGTAGATGTTGAAACTGTCCTCTCGCACGAAAGCGATCAGCGTCATCCCCAGTCGCTCGGCCGCTTCGACCGCCAGCGATGAAGGAGCCGACACCGCACACGCGATCGGGATCCCGGCGACGGCAGCCTTCTGCACGATCTCGAAACCGGCCCTGCCCGACACCATCAGCACCGTTTCGTGCAGCGGTGTCTCCGCGGCCAACAGCGAACGGCCGACGATCTTGTCGACCGCGTTATGACGTCCTACGTCCTCCCTCACTGCGATCGGGTCTCCGGATGCTGTGAACAACCCTGCTGCGTGCAGGCCGCCCGTCTTGTCGAAAACACGCTGTCGAGCTCTGAGCTCGTGGGGCAGCGCGAGGACCGTCGAAGCTGCGATCGTCGGGCCATCCGGCAGAGACTGGGCATGCACCTCCACTTGATCCAACGATGCCTTCCCGCACACCCCACAGCTGGACGTTGCAAAGAAATTGCGTTGCGAGATCGAGGATGTTTCGACCGGCTGCTTGGTCCGGACGGTGACGATGTTGAAGTCCTGGTCACCTTCGAGGGTGTCGCAGTACGAGACTCGGTCGACGTCACCGTTTCCAATCAGCCCTTCGGTGAAGAGGAATCCGGTCGCAAGCTCGAAGTCGTTTCCCGGGGTGCGCATCGTGACGGCAACGGGGGCCGGAGTTTGCGCCCAGCTCCCCACGCGGATCTCCATCGGTTCTTCTGATGCAACCGAATCCGAGCGCAGGGTGCTCTCGCGTCCTCGGACTTTGGTCACGCGCAGCGAAGTCTTGCTGCGACCTCGCTCGGAGATGACTTCGTTCATAGCCCTATTGTCGCCCGATAAGGTCGGGACGGTAGAGGGGGCGGCCCCCCGGGTGACACACAAGGTGAGACGAAGGCAGGCCAAGGGGGAAAGATGGTCGAGAAACAAGTCGAGAAGACGATCGAAGCGCTTCTGCAAGAGCGCCGCACGTTCGATCCCCCACCCAGGTTCGCCGAGCAAGCGAACGCCGGCGACCCATCCATCTACCTAGAAGCAGATCGCGACCCCGATGCGTGGTGGGCTTCCCAAGCCGAGCGACTCGACTGGTTCGAGAAGTGGCACACCGTCTCCGAGATCGATCCACCTCATCACAAGTGGTTCGTCGGCGGAAAGCTGAACGCGTCGCATAACTGTCTCGACCGGCATCTGGGCTCGAGCTCGGACCGCGTCGCCTACCACTGGGTAGGGGAACCCGAAGGCGACAAGCGAACGATCACCTATCGCGAGTTGCACGCAGAAGTCTGCAAGCTCGCAAACGCGCTGAAAGATCTTGGCGTCGCCAAAGGCGATCGCGTCGCGATCTACATGCCGATGATCCCGGAGCTTCCGGTCGCGATGCTGGCATGCGCACGGATCGGCGCGCCCCATTCGGTCGTCTTCGGGGGGTTCTCGGCCGAGTCATTGCGCGACCGCATCAACGATGCCGAATGCAA
>JBHELU010000005.1:0-8726 GCA_046262955.1 Actinomycetota bacterium
GCTGTAGTTGGCGTGCTCCAGCACCGAGCCGTGCCCCGAGTTCAAGATGTTCAAGAAGTACTGCTGCTGGTCCTTGCGCACACGCGAGACGTTGGGGTTGAGTCCCTCTTTCCACGAGCGGTAACACGCCCGGCCCGCAGCTTCGATCAGCATCTGACCAGGGTTCGGGTCGGGCTCCTCAGACGTGCGCATCTCGAGCCACGACTCGCCGCCCACGTACTTGAGGTACCGCTCGAGCGCGTCGAAATCGATCGAAGGCCGCGCTATCAGCTCGACCCCGGGGGTGGTTTCCCTCACCTCTGAATGCTCCTCGCCTCGTTCGCCGAAGTGGACCTGAAGGGAAGTTCTCGCAGTATAGGAACCCCGGGCTTGTTAACGGTGGATGATTACGCGATGAGCGAAGCACGGACGATCCGAGCCCCACGCGGCCCCCGGCTGACGTGCAAGGGGTGGCCCCAGGAAGCCGCCATGCGGATGCTCATGAACAACCTCGACCCCGAGGTTGCCGAGCGTCCCGAGGACCTCGTCGTCTACGGAGGATCGGGTAAGGCGGCGCGCAGTTGGGCCGCGTTCGACGCCATCGTTGCGGCTCTGCAGGACCTGGGCGACGACGAGACCCTGCTGGTTCAGTCGGGCAAACCCGTCGGTGTCTTCACTACGCACGAGCGCGCACCGCGGGTGCTCATCTCGAACGCGATGCTCGTCCCGGCGTGGGCGAACTGGGACGAGTTCCACCGCCTCGAGGCGCTCGGCCTGACGATGTACGGGCAAATGACCGCCGGGTCGTGGATCTACATCGGCACGCAAGGGATCCTGCAAGGAACCTTCGAGACGCTTGCCGAGCTTGCATCGCAGCACTTCGGCGGCAGCCTGAAGGGGCGCGTGGTGCTGACCGCCGGGCTCGGTGGGATGGGCGGCGCGCAGCCTCTTGCGATCACGATGAACGAGGGCGTCGCGCTGTGCATCGAGGTCGATCCGGATCGGATCGACCGCAGGTTGAAGACCCGCTATCTCGATCGCTCCACGACCGACGTCGGTGAAGCTTTGGGTTGGGTGGAAGACGCGCGGTCCGGGGGCCGCGCGGAGTCGATCGGATTGCTGGGCAATGCCGCGGATGTGCTGCAGGATCTCCTTGCCGGTGGATTCGAGCCCGACGTCGTCACCGATCAGACGAGCGCGCACGATCTGCGCGATGGCTACGTCCCAGCCGGTATGACCCTCACCGACGCTGTCGAGCTTCGGCGGAACGATCCCGAGACCTACGAGAAACGCGCGCTCGAGTCGGTGGCCGCGCACGTCGAAGCGTGGCTCGGTTTTCAGAGAAACGGCGCGGTGTGCTTCGAGTACGGCAACAACATCCGCAAACAGGCGGAGCGCGCCGACGTCTCCAACGCGTTCGAGATCCCGGGGTTCGTCGATGCATTTGTAAGGGATCTCTTCTGCGAGGGCAAGGGGCCGTTCCGGTGGGCTGCGCTATCCGGCGATCCCGATGACATCGCCGCAACCGACGACGCGATCTTAAAGCTGTTTCCCGGCGACGAACGGCTGCAGCGTTGGATCGCGATGGCACGCGAACGCGTCGCGTTCCAGGGGCTGCCGGCGCGGATCTGCTGGCTGGGCTACGGCGAGAGGGCTAAGGCCGGCGTCGCCTTCAACGAGCTCGTTGCGGATGGCACGGTGAGCGCGCCGATCGTGATCGGCCGCGATCACCTGGATGCCGGTTCGGTTGCTTCGCCTTACCGCGAGACCGAAGGGATGATCGACGGATCCGATGCGATCGCAGACTGGCCGATCTTGAACGCGTTGCTCAATACTTCGGCCGGAGCGCACTGGGTGTCGGTGCACCACGGTGGCGGTGTCGGGATCGGCTATTCGATCCATGCGGGCATGGTCGTAGTCGCGGACGGCTCAGACGATGCCAGGGCTCGACTCGAGGCGGTGCTGACCACCGATCCGGGCACCGGTGTCATGCGCCATGCCGACGCCGGCTACGGCCGAGCAATCGATGTTGCGCACGAGCGCGGGGTCAAGATCCCGATGGAGCCCGAGCGCGGGGACTAAGAGATCGGCGTGCGGAACACGGCGCGGTAGCGAAGGGTCCCGTTGGATAGGAATTGGTAGCGCAGACGCGAGTTGCCTGAGTTGTGAACGAACACGGCCACGACCGCCCCTTCGTCGAGGGACGAGAAGCCGCTGTGGTTGCGCTTACTGAATTCGTGGTGTAGCACGCGGCCCCGAGCGGATGCGTCCGAGTAGAGGTCCGCCCAGCCGATCGCTCCATAGGTACCAGCGTCGGGGAAAACGTCGGGGGAGGGAGGAGGGTGGCCTGTCCAGTCGACCCAGTTGTAAACACCCCTTCGATGGAAGTGCATGTGAGCGGTCCTAAGTGTGGAGTCAAACTGGAATGCATCGTTTGGAATCTTGTGTGCTTTGGCGTTGCTTAAGCACACCGTCACCTTGATGTGCTTCCCACGAGCGACTACACACTTCGTCTCATCCGCCCACGCCACGGTTCGATTTCTTAGCGGGTCGAGGTTTCTGTACGCGCCTCCGAAGTACATGTAGGTGTCTCCGTGACGATGAACAAGCCAGGCGCCATCGGCCGACTGGTAAAGGTCCCGATAGGTCGTGACGCTGGGACCCCCCGTGGGTTGCGCGCCGGCCACGCCTGGGCCCAGTACCATGATCAGCACCGTCAAACCGGCTATAGCCCTTCGCATATCCGCTCCTTTGACCCCGCAACGACGAGTTCGCCGCTCGGGGGCACGTCACCTGCTTGCGGCCGGCCTGAAACCCTTCGTGGCACTCGCGATGCGCTCACGCAGCTCGGTGGCGTCGATCCGAGTCGGGTGGCCTCGCTCGCACACGATCTCCCCGCCGACCATGACCCGAGCGATCGCCGTCTGCTGCATCGAGCTCACGACGTTCTTCTGCAGCCACTCGACGGGTTGGAGCGAGAGGTCGGTGAGGTCGAGGGCAACGAGGTCGGCGAGTCTCCCCGGCGCTAAGGCACCCGATTCGACTCCCAACATGCGAGCTCCGGCCCCCGTGCCCAGCTCGAACGCGGTCGCGGCATCGATGGTCGAGCCGTCGTTGTTGAGACCCTTGGCGATCAGCGTCGCGGATCTCATCTCGTCGACCACACTCTGCCTGTTGTTCGCGCAGCCTCCGTCGGGACCGAGCGCTACCGGGATGCGACGGTCGAGCATCTCGGTGAGACGCGCGAAGCCGTCCCCCAAGAATGTGTTCGCGCCGGGACAGTGAACGACCCCGGCCCCCGATTGGGCCACCAGGTCCAGCTCTTCGTTGTCGAGCCACACCGAGTGGATGCAGATGAGACGCGGATCGAGCAGGCCCTCGCGCGACAAGAGCCTGGCCGGCGTGGTGCCGAAGCGTTCGACGATGAGGTCTACCTCGTAACGCGCTTCGGCAAGATGCAAGTGACATCCAACGTCCAGTTCGCGCGCGACTTCTAGAGCGACACCTATCGTTTCAGGAGAGGCCCCGTGTAGGGAATGCGGAGCGGGTTGTACGGAGACCATCGGATCTTCTGCATAGCTACGCGCCATAGAAAGCGTTCGATCGGCCGCATCGTGTGCGCGTTCTCGGTAGCGACCCGGAGCCCCCGTCGGCGCGTCCACGTCGTAGAAGGCGCGAGCGAGAACCAGACGGATGCCGGCGTCTCGGCCGGCCTGGATGACGGCCTCGGCGTTGTCATTGCCGTCGTCGTGGAGATAGAAGAAGTCGGTGGTGGTCGTGACACCCGCAGCCAGCGCTTCGGCGAACGCAAACAGCGCGCCGGTGTAGATCGCGTCACGATCGAGCTCGCTCGAAAGCGGATAGAGGACGTCGTCTCGCCACGACTCGAACGTGCGATCGTCGGCGATCCCCTTGAAGAGGTTCTGGAACGCATGCCCGTGTGCGTTCACCGTCCCCGGCATCAAGGCGACCTCGCCCCAGTCATCGATCTCGGCGCCATTCGGCTCGGAGCCGCGGGCACAAACGTCGGCGATGCGGTCGCCGGCGATCACCAGTGAGGTGTCGGAGCGGAACTTCCCGTCGACATACACGAGCTCGGCTCGGATGACCCGCATCTGGTTCGGCTCCACGACTGGCGAATCTTAGGGTCCGGGGCGGTAGCGGTGGTCGGTAGTCTCGGGCGATGCCCGTCGTGATCGGTGAGCCCCTGACCTTCGACGACGTCGTTGCGGTCGCTGCCGGCGAGCGCGTCGAGCTCGCGGCGGACCTGGCCCAGCGGATGGGGCCGGCCCGGCGCATAGTCGAAGAAGTGGTCGAAACCGGCCGCGGCGTCTATGGGATCTCTACTGGGCTCGGTGACCTGGCGAGCGTGCGCATCGATCCGACGGAGTCCGCCAAGCTGCAACGCGACATCGTGCGCTCGCACGCAACTGCAGTCGGGCCCCGCCTTCCGACCGAGGTCGTGCGCGCGATGCTTCTGTTGCGAGCGAGAACGTTCGCGTTCGGGATCTCGGGGGTTCGGTACGAGCTCGTCGAGCTGCTGACTGGTTTGCTCAACGCGGGCATCCATCCGATCGTTCCGTCGCAAGGATCGCTTGGAGCATCGGGTGACCTGTCCCCGCTCGCGCACTTAGCACTTCCACTGATCGGCGAAGGGCTGGTCGAACGCGACGGCACCGTCAGCGACGCGGTCCCCGCACTGCAAGACGCCGGGCTCGAGCCGTTAGAGCTCTCGTTCAAGGAAGGTCTCGCGCTCGTCAACGGGACCGAAGCGATGCTGGCGCTGGGCATCCTCGTATGTGTGAGGGCGGAACAGCTGGCGCGAACCGCGGATCTGACCGGAGCGATGACGCTCGAGGCGTGTCTCGGAACGGATCGGGCCTTCGACGAGCGCTTGATCGCGTTGCGCAAACACCCGGGCGCGGTCCCCTCGGCATCCAACTTGCGCCGGCTGCTGGCCGACAGTGAGATCGTCGCGTCGCACCGAGCATCCGAGCACATGGTGCAGGACGCGTACTCGTTGAGGTGCATCCCTCAGGTGCACGGGGCTTACCGGGATGGGCTGCGTTACGTGCGGTCGATGCTCGAAGCCGAGCTCGCGTCTGCCATCGACAATCCCACGGTGATGGTCGACACCAACGAAGTTCTTTCCGGTGGAAACTTCCACGGGGAGGCCCTTGGGCTTGCGCTCGACCATCTCGGCCTCTGCTTAACGGGGTTCGCAACTATCGCGGAGCGCCGGATCGCTCGCATCATCGATGCCGACCTCAACAACGGCTTGCCGGCCTTCCTCTCGACCGATCCCGGTCGGCGGACGGGTTTCATGCTCACGCAGTACACCGCGGCGTCGCTCGTATCCGAGAACCGGGGGCTGTGCTTCCCCGCGTCGTCGGATTCGATCCCGACCTCGGCGGGCCAGGAAGACCACGTCAGCATGGGTGCAACATCCGCGCGCAAGGCGGCTTCGATCCTGGCGAACACCGAGCATGTGATCGCCATCGAGGCGTTGAATGCGGCGCAAGGTCTCGACCTGCGTGGGCCGCTGCAGCCGGGGCCGGGGACGGCCGCGGCGCGCGGCGCGGTGAGGAGCGTCTCGGAGTTCCTGGACGAAGACCGATCGCTGGCACCCGATATCGCCGCGGCGCGAAAGCTCGTGGCCGACGGCTCTCTGACTGCGGCCGCCGAAGCTGCTATCGGCCCCCTCGACTAAGTGGGCCGCGTAAGCGGTCGGTAGCGGTCGGCGCGACGTAGGCAAGTTCCCCGCCACAGACCACCGCGGCAACCAGATCGCTGTCCGGCCGGTACGGCACGTGTTCGAAACTCGCCGTGTTCAGGATCACGACGTCGGCTCGCTTTCCCACAGCGATGGTCCCGGCGTCGATGCCGAGGGCAGACGCTGCATTGACGGTTGCGGCTGCAAGGGCTTCGATCGGTCGAAGGCCGTAGATGCGGCATGCGAGCGCGATCACGAAGGGCATCGAGTGGATGGGCGACGTGCCCGGGTTCAGATCCGTGCCCAGCGCAACGACCGCACCTGATTCGATCAGGTCGCGCGCAGGTGGCTTCTTGTTCTGACGGAGTGTGAACGTGGCGCCCGGCAACAGCACCGCCACCGTATCGCTCGCGGCAAGGTCCCCAACGGCCGCGATCGATGTGTGGTTCAGGTGATCCGCGGTTGCGAATCCCCAGCGCGCGGCGAACGCACCGGTCTGGTTGTCGTCTAGTTGATCGGCATGCACGCGCATCCGTAGGCCGAGGTCTTTACACGCATGCTCGAGCCGAGCCGCGTGCTCCAGCGCGAACGCGATCTGCTCGACGTACAGATCGCATGCGGTGCACAGATCTTCTTCGACCGCGTGCGGCAGTAGCTCGGTTGCAGCTATGCCGATCCACTCACCCGCGCTGGTTCCTTTCGGGATGGCGTGGGCCGCAAGGCAGGTGGAAACGACTCGCTGCGGAACCCTTTCGGCGAGCTGCTTGGCGAGGCGCAACTGCCGTAGCTCTGCATCGACGCTCAGGCCGTAGCCCGACTTCGTCTCGAAGGTAGTCGTGCCGCACTGCAACATCTGCCCGGCCAGATCGGCCGAGAAGGCCAGCACCTGATCGTCGGATGCCTCTGCGAGCATGCGCGCCGAGCGAAAGATGCCTCCTTCTTCCTGATGCAGGGTTTCGTAGCGGACGCCCGCAAGCCGGGCGGCGTCCTCGTCCGCGCGCCAGCCGAAGAAAGGGACGTGGGTGTGGCAGTCGACGAATCCCGGAACAACGGTGCACCCGCTCGCGTCGAACCGATCGTCTTCCGACACGATGTCACCCACCGCGGCTACAACTCCATCGTCGATCAACAGGCCGGAGGACTCGTGGGGCGCGAGCTCTGCAAACGCGGCCGGCCCGCGCACGGAACCTTCCACATCGAGCGTCCACAGTTGCGAAGCGTTGGTGATCGCCAGGCTCAGGACGGCCTCCGCTGAACCTTCTTATAAAGGAATTGCCCGTCGTCGGTCTTTATGAGCTCGACCTCGCCGCGCCTTTGGAGGTAAGCGAGATGCGCGAGAGCTTCACCCATCGCGAGCCTTCGTTGGAAGTTCAGAAGCGTCGTCCCGAATATCTCGTCGGTGATCTCGCGGGCCGAAGCCGGATTGCGTCGGATCACCTGAATGATCGCCCCCAACCTGCGGTCGTGGTGCCGGGCGATAGCGCGGGCGCGCTCGGCTCCGTCGTCGAACGGACGGCCGTGTCCCGGGAGCACCAGCTTCGGTGCAAGCTCTTCGATCCTCTCGAGCGAGGCAAGGAAATCGCCGAGCGGATCCTCATCGTCGCCCCCCTCGTAATCGATGTGCGGGGTGATCGACGGCAAAAGGTGATCGCCGGAGATGAGCGTCGAGTCGTCCGCCGTCCACAGACATACGTGAGCGCGGGCGTGACCGGGCGTCCACACGATCTGCCACTCACGGCCCCCGGTGGTGAAGGCCTCTCCGCCTTTGAGTTGCGTTGTCGCTTCGACGATCCCGGAGACGTACGGACGCCAGTTCTCGAAAGCAGTGAGCTCTTCGAGCTCGTCGGGGGGAACACCGTGCTCGCTGAGCATGTGGCGGACCCGCTCGATCACTTCTTCGGGGTGCTCGTAGACCTCGAGGTCCTCGTGAGCGGCTTCGTGCATCCACACTTCGCAGCCGGTCTCTTTGACGAGCCGAGCAGCCATCCCGTAGTGATCGATGTGTGGGTGCGTGACAACGAGCCGAGCGATGTCGTGAACGTCGACGTCGCACGCGGCGACCGCGACAACCAGATCGTCCCACCCGTGGTCCGAGTCTTCTGACGGACTGTAGATGCCGCAGTCGACGAGCACCGGGGCATCGTCATCGGCAAGCAGGTACGCGTTGACTCGATCGAGCCCTGGGAACGGGAGCGGCAGCACTAACCGGAAGACTCTGGGGGCCGGCTCCCTCTTGCGATGGTTCATGATTTGTCGGTCGTTCGCCGAGCTACTCGTGCACCTGCTCCTTGACGACGAACCAGATGCGCACGAGCACTCTGTATTGGAGCTCGTCGGAGTCGACTGTGCCTTCGATGTCGACGACCTCGAACGATTTGATGCCTCGGATCGTGAGCCCGGCTCGACCGACGGCTTGCGCTACGGCGTCTTCGATCGTGGGCCCGGTCGCGGCTAGGTCGATCGACTTCTCGACGGACATAGGAAAGCCCCCTTTTCTGAAAGGGGGCCATCCTAGAGGGAGGAGGTGCTGAGGTATGTGTGTATTTAGCCCCTGTCGAGGGGTGAGACGAACGTCGGGGTCCGGCTGCAAGTGACGGCGGGGCGCAGGCGGGACATCTGACGCCGGTAGTCCTTAGTCAGAAGATCCCGCGATATCGCCAGCCACCACTTGACTGCAGGAACGCTCAACGAAACGTCGCTCGGCCCTGACATCCATGAGCACGCTCGCTTCGACATCTTGCGTTCCCTTTCGCAACTAGGGGGGGTCCAACTGCATCCGCTGATGTTGACTTCTCCGCACTGCGAGGCGTTCCTTCCCCGGTAGACACGAAAGATGCACCGAGCGCGGTCGGTGTGTAACCAATTGTCCGAATTAAGAGAATTCTCGCGCGCACCGTAGCCACGCGGTCCGTCTTCGTGATCGGATGAAAGCATGCCGAAGGACGTTCGCCTCAGGCAGCCGCCGCCCGGAAATCCTTCGGGATCCGGGTGACAACGCTCCGCACGGTCGTCCGTGGTGCGCGTGGTTCCACTG
>JBHELU010000006.1:0-8402 GCA_046262955.1 Actinomycetota bacterium
GTCGAGCATGGCCACGAGCACCACATCCGCGCGATCAACGAGCTCAGGCGACACGGCTCGTTCAAGGCCGCGATCGACGCAGGGGTGTTTTCCGACGGGATCGTCTACAACCTGGTAACGAAAGGGTGCGGATACCTGTTCGGCGGCAGCGTGCGGGACGACGGTCCCCTACCCGAGGTCGTGTCCGACATGGGCGAGGTGCAGACGAAGCTGCGCGAGCTCATCTGGGGGCCGGGCGGCGATGACCTGGTCGGCTACTGCATCGTCGTAGGAACGATGCTGCACGGGATCGCCACCGGTAATTGCTTGCCCGCATCGGTTCCTCTGGCCTGCGTGGACATCAATCAGGCAACGGTCACGAAGCTCATGGATAGAGGGTCGTTCCAATCGATGGGCATCATCACCGACGTCGGGCTCTTCATCCGCCAGTTAGCGGAACGGCTGGCGCCCGACGAGGTCGCGACCCCGAAGAGCGACGCCGCTGCCCGGGAGGCAGGCTCCCACACCCGTCGCTAGCGGCAGGTGCCCGCCCCGGCCGTGCCGAATCTTCAGCGGATGGGACATCTCAGGCGGATCGTGACGGCCTTCGTAGCTGCCGTGCTGGGCGTCTCTTCGCTTGCGGGCTCGCCGGCGATCGCTCGGCCGTCGGGCGTGCTGAGAGTGGTCCGGACGAGTCGGAGCCACGCGGTGATCAAGCACCATCGAACGCAGCCGGTCTTCTCCTACAAGAACGCAACGCGCGAAACCGTCTACGTGCAATCGAGCATCGATGGAGACGGAGACGGCCGGCTGGACCTGTTGGCGACCGACATCATCCGGCCCAAGGAAAGCGACGGCGGGATGAAGGTGCCCGTGATCTACGAGATGAGCCCCTATTACACGAGCTTGGGCCGGGGGAACGAGTCCGAGACCAAGGATCCCGAAGACGGCGATTTCGTACCGGACAAGTTTCCTCTGTTCTACGACAACTACTTCGTCCCCCGAGGCTACGCGTTCATCGCCCAGGACATGCGAGGCACGCGCAACTCCGAAGGGTGCATGGTGCTTGGGGGCCGCGAAGAGGTACTCGATGCGGTAGCCACGATCAACTGGTTGAACGGAAAGGGAGCCGCGTTCACGGCAGACGGAACACCCGTGAAGGCAACTTGGTCCGACGGCAAGGTGGGGATGATCGGCAAGTCCTACGACGCGTCGGTAACCAACGGAGCCGCTTCGACCGGCGTGACCGGCCTCAAGACGATCGTCCCGATCAGCGGGATCAGCCGCTGGTACGACTACCACCTGAACAATGGCGTGCAGTACGTGAACGCCTACGAGACGCCGGCGGACTTCGTGTTCATCACCGACGAAACCCCCGCCAGCGATCAGGCCCGCAAAGAGCAATGGGTGGAATCGACCTTCGCGAAGAACTCGACGTGCCAGGCGATCGGCACGCAGATAATCGCCGACGCCGGCGACCCGCGCGCCGACTACAACTCGTTCTGGGACGACCGGGATTACCTGAAGTACGCCGGGAACGTCCGAGCCAGCGTCCTGCTGTCACACGGGCTGAACGACTTCAACGTCAAGCCGAACCAGTACTGGCAGTGGTGGCACGCTTTGAGCCGTTATGGGGTCAAGCGCAAGATCTGGCTATCGCAGACGGGGCACGTCGATCCATTCGATTACCGCCGCGCCCGCTGGGTCCACACCTTGCACGCGTGGTTCGACCGGTGGCTCTACGGTCTGCACAACGGGGTCATGAAACAGCCGATGGCGGACGTAGAGCGCACGCCTCACCACTGGGTCACCTACAAGACGTGGCCCGCCGCCAACGCTCGGATGACGCCCCTTTATCTCGGCCGGAAACATGGTCGCCTGCCGGGGACGCTGTCGTCGAGGCGATCCGGTAAAGCGAGCTCACAAAGTTATTCAGATTCCGACGGAGGCGACAGCGAACAAGCGATGACCGTCAACGAGTTCCAACCGGAAACCTTCCGTTTGCTGTATCTCTCGCCGCGCATCAAGCATCGGTTCCGCATCAGTGGAACGAGCCGAGTCTCGATCACCGCATCGGTCGACAAACCGGATACGAATTTCACTGCTCTGTTGGTCGACTACGGAGTGGACAACCGCGTCGACCACGACTCATCGGGCGAGGGCGTGAGAACCCTCCAGTCGCAGAGCTGCTGGGGCAAGAGCACGAAAGCCGACGACGCCTGCTACTTCAACGTGCAGCAGGTGATGCACAAGAACCCGATAGAGATCGTGTCACGAGGCTGGCTGGATGCACGTCATCACGAAACGCTGCGGGCGAACACGCCACTGACTCCCGGACAGACCTACCGCTTCAGATGGAACATCTTCTCGGAGGACTACATCTTCAAGCCGGGTCACAGGCTGGGCATCGTCATCGCGGGATCCGACGGCGATTGGACGATCCCCGACCCGTCGCAAGCGACCGTGACCGTCAAACTGAACAAGAGCAAGATGTCTCTGCCGGTGGTTGGTGGACCAAAGGCTTTGGGTTTCTAGAGCCCTAGACGCTCGGTCAGCAGATCGGACAACGTAGGAGACGACACTTCTTCGAGCTCGTAGAGAGCGCGGACCGCGGGCTTGCTGATGTCGCATACCTTCCGCAGATCGATCGGTGTCGCGATCAAAACGACGTCCGCATCCGAGGCATCTATCGTGGCCGCGAGATCCCGGCGCTGCACATCGGAGTAGCCCATCGCCGGCAGAAGTGTCCCGATGTTCGGATAACGCTCGAAGACTTCCGCGATGGTGCCGGTGGCCCACGGGCGCGGATCAACGAGGGCCGCGGCCCCCGCTCTGCGAGCCGCAACCACCCCGGCCCCGTAGGTCATCTCGCCGTGCGTCAGCGTGGGACCGTCCTCCACGACGAGCACTTTCTTGCCCGCCAAGCTCTCGCCGTCCTCGACGGTTATCGGCGAGAACGCCTCTACGATCGCCGCTCCAGGATTTGCCGTCTGGATGGTGGACCTCAACGTGTCCACGTCGGCAGTGGTTGCCGAATCGATCTTGTTGATCACCACGATGTCGGCCATCCGCAGGTTGGTCTCACCCGGGTGGTACGAGGTCTCGTGTCCGACCCGCAGTGGATCGGCAACGGTGATGTGCACATCGGGTCTGTAGAAGGGCAGGTCGTTATTGCCGCCATCCCACAGGATGACGTCGGCTTCCTTCTGCGCCTGGGCAAGGATCTCGCCGTAGTCGACCCCGGCGTAAACGATCGATCCCTGGGCTAGATGAGGTTCGTACTCTTCGCGTTCCTCGATCGTGCAGTCGGCGTCGAGCAAGTCTTGGTACGTCTCGAAACGCTGCGCGACCTGCCGAACGAGATCCCCGTACGGCATCGGGTGGCGCACAACCGCGATCTTCTTGCCCTTGTCCTTGAGGATCCGGGACACCGCACGAGTCGTTTGCGACTTGCCCGACCCCGTGCGCACTGCACACACCGCGACGATCGGCACGTCGGACGTGAGCCATGTCGAACGGGGGCCGAGCAACGTGAAGTCGGCTCCCGCCGCTAGGGCGCGTGAACCGATGTGCATAACCGTTTGATGAGACACATCTGAATACGAAAAAACGACCTCGTCGGCAGTGAGGTCTCCGATCAGCTGCTCGAGCTCGCTCTCCGGATGGATCGGGATGCCGTTCGGATAGAGGTGACCGGCGAGCTGCGGCGGATAGACGCGGCCTTCGATCCCCGGGATCTGAGTCGCCGTGAATGCAACGACCTCTGAGCGCTCGTCGTCGCGATAGCGAACGTTGAAGTTGTGGAAATCGCGCCCCGCGGCCCCCACGATGATCACGCGTCGTCGCGCGGTCGTCGACCCACTCATGTGGCGGATGAGCCTATACGGCGTGCGAAGGCCCTAAGGTGTTCCCATGCCCGACCGAAAGCTCACAAAACGGGGCACGGAGCGCCGCGAGCAGGTCCTCGCCGCCGCCGCCCGCCTATTCGCCGAGCAGGGTTACCACGGGACCGCCGTCGGAGATATCTGCGATTTCTTGGGCGTGGGCAAGGGGGTCTTCTACTGGTATTTCGATTCGAAGGAAGCCGTGTTCGTCGAGCTGCTTCAAGGCGGTCTCCTCGATCTTCGCCGCAGCCAGCAAGCCGCCATCGCCGAGGTCGAAGACCCCGTCGATCGCATCGCCCGAGGCATCCGGGCATCGATCGAGTTCTTCCGAGCCAACCCGGGCATCCTCGAGCTGAACCGCATCGCCGCGCGCTACGAGGAGTTCGCCGGTTTCGTCGAGCGAGGCCATGAGATCGTCGTGGCCGACACCGCCGCGCACATCAAAGAAGGGATGGCCGCCGGCAAAGTCCGCCACGGCGACCCCGAGTTGATGGCGCACGGGATCCTTGGCGCCATCTTCCACTTCGTCGAGACGTACTTCGATTCCGCCCAGCCCGGCCGCGCCGATCGCCCCGAGCTGGCCGACGAAGCCGTTACCTTCTGCCTACAAGGCCTCCTCGCTAGTTAGTTCGCTCCGTCTGGTACCGACGGCTCCGACCGAACCGCTCTCACGCACCTCGCTCCGCTCTTCGTAAGCGACCCACGCGCCTCGCTACGCTCGGGGCTCTTCGGGGTCCTTATTGCGAAAGGGTGCGCTCGAAACGCTTCGGCTCTTCGCCGTCGGACGACTCGGCTCTTCGCCGACCTGGTTGTGCTCTGTCAGGCGGGGGGGCCGGCGGCGAGAGCGCGGCGCATGCCGCGGACTGCTTGGCGGATCCGTTGCTCGTTCACGACGAGGGCGAACCGAACGTGGCCGTCGCCGGCTTTGCCGAATCCCACGCCGGGAGACACCGCCACTCCTCCGGCAGAGATCAGGTACTTGGCAAACTCGAGCGATCCCAGGTGTGCGAACTCGGGCGGGATTGGCGCCCACGCGAACATCGTCGCCGGTGGCGTCTGCATCTCCCAGCCGATGCGCGATAGACCGTCGCACAACACGTCGCGCCGGGTCCGATAGATCTCGCGGATCTGCTTGGGAACTTCGGTGCATTCGTTCAGAGCGATGATCCCGGCGATCTGGATCGGCTGAAAGACCCCGTAGTCGAGGTACGACTTCAGCTTCGTCAACGCCCCGATAACTTCACTGTTGCCTACCGCGAAGGCCAGTCGCCACCCCGGCATCGAATACGACTTCGACATCGAGAAGAACTCGACGCCCACGTCTTTAGCCCCCGGAACTTGCATCAGAGAGGGTGCGCGTTCGTCGTCGAAGACCAGGTCTGCATAGGCGAGGTCGTGAACGACGATCATCTCGCGAGCCCGCGCGAATTCAACGAGCTGTTCGAAGAACGACAGGTCGACCATGGCAGTCGTCGGGTTGTGTGGGAACGAGCACAGCACGACACGGGGTTTCGGTTCGGAACGCTCGTAGGCATCGACCAGGTCGCCGAAGAAGTCCGACTCGAGACTTAGCGGAATCGTTGTCAGGTTCGCGCCCGCCAAGATCATTGCGTACGTGTGGATCGGATAGGTCGGCTCCGGCACGAGGACCGAGTCCCCCGGCTCGAGCAGCACCCACGCCAGATGCGAAAGGCCCTCTTTCGCACCGATCGTCGCGACCGCTTCGGTGTCGGGATCGAGCTCGACGCCCCAGGCCCTCTCGTACAGGTCACAGATCGCCGCGCGCAGTTTCGGGATGCCCTTGGAGGCGGAGTAGCGATGGTTACGTGGGTTGTCGACCGCCTCCTTGAGCTTCTCGACCACGGCTTCGGGGGTCGGGATATCCGGGTTCCCCATCCCAAGATCGATGATGTCCTCGCCGGCGCGCCGCGCCTTCATCTTCAGGTCGTTGACGATCGAGAACACGTAAGGCGGGAAGCGCTCGATGCGGCGAAACTCCATGCACCTAACCTAATGGGCGCCGTGGCGATCAGAGCGACAAGGGTCCGCCCTAGTCGTTCGGGTCGTCGAGATCGGGCGTGTTGCCGTCCAATCGCTTCAGGTTCGTCACTTCCAGACGCCCGTCCGTGATGCGTCCGCAGATCGAGACGGCCTGACCATTGCCCAGGCCTCGGATGCGAGCGGAGCGGTGGTCGTCGTAGCCGAGCGCCTCGGCGCCCAACCACCGGATCGTGCCTCCGTGGCTGACGATGAGGACCGTGCCCCCGGGATGGGCTCGGACGACATCGGCGATGCCCTCGAGGGCGCGGGCGCGGACCTCTGCCGGCGACTCGCCACCCGGCCGCGTGCTGTAGTGCCGAGCCGGGCCCCACAGATCGGGCCATCTCTCACGGATCTCCTCGGTAGGAAGGCCCGTCCAATGGCCCTGCTCGATCTCTCGGAACCGAGGATCCTCTTTGACTTCGAGGCTGTGAGGATTCGCTATCGCCCACGCGGTGTCCCGTGCGCGCTCGAGATCGCTCGAATACACGGCGTCGAGCTGTATAGATGAGAAATCCTCGCCGGCGCGGAGCGCCTGAAGTTTCCCGTCGTCGTTCAGCGGGACGTCTGCTTGGCCCTGGGCGCGCTTCGTTCGGTTCCATTCGGTCGCGCCGTGTCGAACCAGATAGATCGTCGTGAGCTCCTGCGCATCACCTTTCGAGCTCACAGTTGCTCCCGCGCCCGAGCAAGTAGCTCGAAGATGTGTGGGTCAGACGAATCCGGTGTGGTGAGGATGATGTGTGAAGCCCCCGCCTCGGCGAAACCGGCCAAGCGCTCGCCAACCTGTTGTGGTGTGCCGGTGACGAACTGCTTGGGATCGCGCGTCTTCATCTTCTCTGCGACTTCTCCATCGTCGGCGCCGATCGCAACCTGACCTCCCCACGTTGGTTCGATCGGGCGGCCCTCGGCGCGCTCGATCACCGACGCCGCATCGCGTGCGAAAGTCTTGGGGGTGCCTCCCCACCCGTTCCAACCGTCTGCGACCAACGCGGCCGCTTCGATGGCGTCTTCGGATCTACCCGCGATCCACAAGGGCACCGGCTGAGATGGGCGCGGAGATGGTGGCAACGACGACAGCGAGACGAAATCATCCGACTGCGTGACCTCATCGGCGGTAAGGAACGATCGAACGGCTTGAACCGTCGAGATCAGTTGAGCGCCTCGCTTGTCCGCCTCCCAGTAAGGCACGCCGAACGCATCATTCTCGGCACGGCTCATGTCGTCGCCGGAGCCGATCGCGACGGTCAGCCGGCCGGGAGCGATCAACGCGGTGGTCGCGATCGCTTTCGCAAGTAAGGCGGGATGGCGCAAGGATGAGCGCGTCACGAGGGTCCCGATACCGATCCTTTCGGTGGCTTCTGCCAGGTACGGCAAGGACGTCCACGCCTCGAAGATCGGGCGTTGTTTTCCGCCCGTAAGAGGCCACAAGTGATCGAACGCCCACACCGAGTCGAATCCGAGGGCTTCCGCGCGCCTCGCTCCGTCGACGAACGCATCGGGATCCGAACCAAACTGTGGAAGGGTCACTCCCATCAGTGGTTTGGTCATGACGCGTTCAGCATCAGATAGCGGACAAGGAATTCAGCAACGCCCGCAGTCAATATCGCGACGTAATACAAGCCGGTCGCCGATTGGATCGATCGGATCTGCACGCAGCGTCGTGCGGCCCACACGACTCCCCAAGTGAATGCAATCAGGCCTGCCCACACGCCGAAGAACGCGGGTCCAAACGACCCGCCGAAGCTAGAGATGCCCAAAGCCGCGCCCTTCGTCTTTGCGTCGATCAAAGTCCTAGCACCGATCGCTCCCCCAACCACCGACGCCGTCGTTGCCGCCAAACCGAGCGTAGTAAGCCGGGCGAGGGCCCACGTCTTCAGCCCAGGCTGATTCAGGTACCAGTGCCCGAGCATCATCCCGTTGGTCACCGCTCCTAGAAGAGCTGCTCCGGTGAGTAGCCCGACGCTCGCGATCGCAGCGTTCCAACCGTGGATGAGCGTTGCGGAGGTAGCGAGTGCTGCCGTTCCAACCGCTGCCGACACGAACCCGACCACGGCTCCCGGAGCGTCGGTGTTCGAGTACTGGACGAGCACGTGCAGGATCACAGCGCCCAGAAAAGACCACACGAGAGCGTTTTGGGCGTGGATCGTCGATGAGCTCGAGCCCGAGTAGTCGATCGAGCGGTAGGCCAAGGTCGCAAGAACACCGACGATCGCAACCGCGTACGCCGTGATCCGGAAATGTCCTCGGCTGATGATTCCCCACGTCTGCGACCACGCCGCGACCGCGACCCACCCCGCCGCCCACTCCAGCAAGATGAGCGCTAGAACCGCGCCCGCGCCCGTCAAAGGGCGGTGTTCGAGTTCTTCTGCAAAGCGAGTGCAGCCGCGCCGAGCACGCCGGCGTCGTGTTTCAGAGATGTGATGTCGAGACGCAGAGCCCGGCGACGCTGGGCTTGGGTCATCCGCGCAAGAGTGTCTCGAGCGGGACCGAGGTAGGGCT
>JBHELU010000007.1:0-4110 GCA_046262955.1 Actinomycetota bacterium
AGCTTCTAGAGTCGTGCGATGGATCTGGACATCGCGCTCGATCCGCCCATCGACGATCGCCTCGCCAACGAGCTGATCACCATATGGGTTGACGTCTCCAACGCGGACGGTGCGGTGGGATTCGTGCCACCGGTCTCTGAAGCCGACGTTCGTGCCCGCGCCGAGCTTGTCTTCGAAGAGATCCGAGAAGATCGGACCCATCTAGTGACCGGCCGTCTAGACGGAAAGCTCGTCGGATTTTGTTTCTTGGAGCAGCGGATCGGCCCTCTGTTTGCGCACTGGGCAACTGTCAAGAGGATCCAGGTCCATCCGAGCCTTCAAGGGCGCGGGTTGGGCTCACAGCTGCTCGATCGTGCGGGCGATCTCGCGATAGAGCTGGGGCTCGACGCCTTGCACCTGACCGTGCGAGGGGGAACTGGGAGGGAGTCCTTCAACGAGCGCCACGGCTACCGCATCGTCGGGCGCATCCCCAAAACCATCCGCGTGGGGCCGGGAGACGATCGCGAAGAGATCTACATGGTCAAAGAATTGGTCTGAAGCGCCTCCATTGGGCAACTACCATCGGAGACGTGGCTGCAGCGAATCCTTCGGACCCCGGGCTTTTCGGGCCCGATTCCGTCACGTGGCGGATCCATGCCGACCCCTCGATGATGGTTGGCGGACTGCGTGCTCTTTTGGTCCAAGCTCTGAACCCTCGTGCCATGGCGGCGGTTGCTCAGCACAGCAACTATCGCGAGCAGCCATGGGAACGGCTGATGCGGACCGGCCACTACATCGTGAAAACCACGTTCGGGGACACCGCGACGGCACACGATGCGGCCGCTCGTGTGAGATCGATTCATCGACACATAAGCGGAGTCGACGATTTCACTGGGGCCCCTTATCGGGCCGACGATCCTGAATTGCTCTTGTGGATCCACTGCGTTGAGGTTCACTCGTTCATGACCGGCTACCGGACTTACGGCGGCGGACTGGAAGAGGCAGAGATCGACCGGTACGTGCGCGAGATGGTTGCGGCCGCAGAGTTAGTCGGGCTGCATGCCGATGACGTTCCGCGCACATACCGAGACCTCCGCGACTACTTGAACGGCCAAGAGATGGTGGCCTCACCCGCAGCTCGTGACGGGATGCGATTCGTGCTGTTCCCGCCGGTGCCATGGCCCGGAGGGCGCTATCCAAACTTCCCCGGCAGCCGGATCCTCGTCGTGCCGGGCCGCGCCGCGTGGGCAGTTCCATCCGCAGCAGCAGTCGCGATCCTTCCAGAGCGCGCGCGGAAGGAGTACGGGCTCCCTTACTTGAGACCTCTTGTCCCGAGCCTGCGAATCTCGCTCATAGGGTTCCATCGGGCCATGCGGATGATCGCCGGGCCTCCGCCCGGCATCGAGGAACTACAAGCGGCCGTCGGTTCGGCTGCCTGAATAGAGGAGGAAGCTAGTGGCAGACCTGACAACCCTGGATCGCATGATCATTCAACAGAAAGCGAAACTCATCGAGCTGACCAACGAATACAAGATCTTCGATGAAACGGGCAATCAGGTCGGCGCCTGCCGCGAGGAAGGACAGACGAAGCTAAAGAAGGCCCTGCGACTGGTCTCGAACCTGGACTCGATGATGACTCACAAGCTGTCCGTGGTCGACGCCAACGGAAACAAGGTCCTCGAGTTCACTCGGCCACGAGCTCTATTGAAATCGAAAGTTCAGGTTCAAAACGCGAGCGGTAGCACGATCGGCACCATCGCTCAGAAGAACATCATCGGCAAGATCCGTTTCGATCTCAACGGGCCTGCGGGAGAACCGCTTGGACAGATCCGGGCCGAGAACTGGCGCGCGTGGAACTTCTCGATCGTGGATAACTCAGAGCAAGAGGTCGCACGCATAACCAAGAAGTGGGCCGGTGTCGCCAAAGAGATGTTCACGACTGCGGACAACTACATGCTCGAGATCAACCCCGAAGTTCAGGGCCCGATGCGCATGCTGGTACTGGCATCCGCCGCAGGGATCGACACTGCTCTAAAACAATCGGACAAGTAGCTCTTGCCGTTCGTCTAGTAGTTGCGCTGACGGTCCGGCGCGACTTTCAAGATCACGCGCTCGGACTGGATCTTGTTCTTGTATTCGTAGCCGTGGTACTTGTGGCTCAGCTCGTCGATGTGCTGGCGCGCTTCCGCGCCCGTGACCGTGTCGACGACTCGGCCGCGTACCTCTGCGTATGAGTACGGGTCATCGTTGTCCCAGATGACGATCGAGACACGCGGATCGCGTTGAACGTTCTTGTATTTGAGGCGATGGGTCTCGGTATTGATGAGCACGTGCTCGTCGTCGGCGTCGATCCACATCACGTGAGTGATGGGGCTTCCGTCTTGAAGAAGTGTCGTGATGGTGGCGAAGTTGGCTCCTTGCGCCAATTTCTTGATCTCCGGCTCGAGCATCGATACCTCCCGGTGTTTTTGTGTACTTACCCGCCGCTCAGCGAAAAGTGCATCCAGTCTTTCAGGCTGTTGAAGTCGCCACCCCAGCCCCACCCGATAGACGCGAACGCGCTCGTGACCGTGTCGCCGGGGAAGATCATGCCCGGCCTGTGCCAGTCACGGTCAAGATAGGCCGAAGCTCGTTCCGGCACAACGAGGTCCCCGCGCACGTAAGGGTTCTGGAACGGATCGACATCTATCGCAAGTCCGTAGGCGTGTTGTGACCAGCTCGTGCTGCCGGTAACAGGTCGGCATTCGAATGATGATGTGTTGTTCGTGTCGCCGGTGGGCGGAGCATGAAGGTCCTGATCGGTTCCGATGCGCATCTCCTCGATGGGGAACCGATCGCGGAACAAACGATGGAAGACAGTCACGACATCTTGCGCTACCGATGAGTTCACCAGCATCTCGCCCGTATGGGGACGTGCGTCGAACCCCCAAAAACTCATCGTCAGATAGGAGAGGCCGTTACTTCCGACCGGGCAGGCAGGCTTCCAGGTCGAGCGAGCGAGAACCTGAGGCGAAGCTGGAGCGATACTCGAGTGGAATCGTCCGTCGGCAGGTGGCGGTAAGAGGTCGATCGTGGCGAAGCGACGATCACGCAAGATCTTCGGCGTCGGTTTGATGACTCCGAATCCGTCCGGTCGTTTCGGAAGCGGACGTTTTCCCAACCACGAAGGTGGCTCGATCACGCCGGGCGGCAAGCTTGGAGTTGAGACCGGTGTCGGCGACGCTACGGAATGACGATGTCCTTGGTGGACGTCCGGGGCGGCATGGGACGCGGCCGGATGGCTTATTGGTGCGCAAGCGGAGAGAACGAGGGCAAGGGCGAGCGCGCAATTCCTACGCAACCACACATAGCCCCCCTTCTCCGGCGACGCGTCCCTATCTGACCACTCGGACGCCTGTGGCAGCCAAAAGGTTCCGCTCGTGGGATGCACGCCCCGATACGCTTCATCGGATGCGCCCGTAGCTCAGTTGGATAGAGCATCGGACTTCTAATCCGAGGGTCGGGGGTTCGAATCCCTCCGGGCGCGCTGCATAAATGCGCGCTGAATAGATCGCTACTGAGTAACGCGGGCGCGGAACGAACCACAGCGGCCCCGGCTCCACATAGGAACCGAGGCCACTCGTCCGTTTACAGATCTACATCGAAGGCAGACTCATGCCCAAAAGTCGTCGGACGCGGCCTGGTTTGAGTAGCCTTCTTCGACCCGCGCGATGTGACCGTCCTCGATCGTTCCGGTCTCGGTTTCGAGCACATCGAGGCTGTTTCCGTCTCGCTCGCCTTTGACCCGGTGCACGGTCACGACGGTGCCGTCGGCCGCCACGTTGATACTGAGCAGCTCGACGGAGAGGTTTCCCTGCGTGAGCTCGCCGCACAAGCCGAAAAGCGCCAGAACCTCGTCGCGCCCTTTGTGGTCGCCAGAGATCTGGCTATTCCCGGGAGAGCTCCACACGATGTCCGGCGCCATGAGCGTGGTAAGGGCCTCGCCGTCGCCACTCGAGAACGCTGCGTAGAAGCGTCGCACCATCTCCTCGTTCTGATGCATCTTCTCCTCCTTAGGGGTTGTCGTAACCCTCATGTCACTGGGATCTGCTCGCCGACGACGAAAACCTCCCCGGCGTACGCGCGGGTCCC
>JBHELU010000008.1:0-2730 GCA_046262955.1 Actinomycetota bacterium
GAACGACATGTCCATGACGGACGCTGGGTGCCCCTCGGCGGCCGCGAGGTTCACGAGCCTGCCCTCGGCCAGAACGTAGATACGACGGTCGCCCGGCATCGCGTACTCCTCGACCTGCTCGCGCACCCGTCGAACGCTGGAAGCCATCGAGCGAAGCATCGACAAGTCGATCTCGATGTCGAAGTGACCCGCGTTCGCAAGGATCGCGCCGTCCTTCATGACCTCGAAGTGCTCGTCTCTCAACACGTGTTTGTCACCGGTGACCGTGATGAAGATGTCACCCTGTGAAGCTGCAAGCGATCCGGGCAGGACGCGGAAGCCATCCATGGCCGCTTCCAGCGCGCGGATGGGATCCACCTCGGTAACGACGACGTCGGCGCCCAACCCCTTGGCTCGCGACGCGACACCGCGGCCACACATTCCATATCCGCACACCACAACAGTGCGACCGGCAAACAGCACGTTCGTGGCACGGATGATGCCGTCGATCGCGCTCTGTCCCGTGCCGTAGCGGTTGTCGAACAAGTGCTTCGTCATCGCGTTGTTGACGCTGACGATGGGATAGCCGAGGACTCCAGCCGCTTCCATAGCACGCAGTCGGATTACACCGGTGGTGGTTTCCTCGGTGCCCCCGATGATCTCGGTCAGCTGATCGGGACGCTGCTGGTGCAGCATCGTCACGAGATCTCCGCCGTCGTCCATCGTGATCATCGGGCGACGATCGAGCACTGCCTTGATATGTCCGTAGTAACCCGCGTCGTCGATGCCTCGGATCGCATAGACAGGAATCTCGTACTCCTCGGCCAGGGCGGCCGCAGTGTCGTCTTGAGTCGAGAGTGGATTCGACGCACACAACGCCACGTCGGCACCGCCGGCCGCGAGCGTTCGCATCAGATTGGCGGTCTCGGTCGTGACGTGCAGGCACGCGGCGATCCGGACGCCATCTAAGGGACGCTCCTTCTCGAATCGTTCGCGGATGCGAGTAAGCACCGGCATCTGCCGGTCCGCCCACTCGACCCGCAGGCGACCTTCCGATGCAAGCCCGATGTCTTTGATGTCCGACTCAGCGGTCATACAAGCTCCTTGTCTGTCATAGGGCGGCGAGGTCCCTCTTCAATCGTTCCAAGGTCTCGACCGGACCGGGGTCCACGTCGTTCAAGAAGGCCATGTATATCGCCGCGAGTTGAGTCACGAGCACTAAAGACAGTAACCGTGCTAGTGGATTCCGGCCTTGAGCCGGCACCTCGATCAGTTGCTTCACGCGATCTTCGACCAGACCTCGAGTGATGTCGAAGCGTGCAGTGATGCGCGGATGCTCGTCCGCGTGATCCCGGAGGAAAACCAGGCTCAGGGTCGCACGGGACACCTCGACCAATCGGTTGAAACTTTCGAGCTCGTTGTGATCGAGCTCAGGCAGGTAGTTCCAGAAGGCGGGGTTCTTCGCATATTCGTTGACGTCGCACTTGAAACGCATCGCGGCGGTTGTCAGGGGGCCGGCCCCATAGATCACCGGAACCGTCCCGGATAAGCGTTGCGCTAGGTCCTTCGAGGGATTCTCGGCCAAAGACGTCGATCGGTGGCAACGACCGGCCACCTCGGCGAGGTCGGCCACAGCGTCGTTTACGTCCTTGTCCATATCGGGCGCGATCCCCACCTGCGTGAGCACCCCCAGAAGAGACATCGCAAGGTAGCCGAGTGCCGAGCGCGGTTGAAGGCCTCCGGGGATCTCGACATGAGCAATGCCCGACTCACTTGCCACGTCTTTCAGTTTTCCGCCTGATGAGATCGTAATCGCGCGCGCTCCACGCTCGTGAGCCGAGTCCAACGCGCTGAGGGTCTCTTCGGTGTTGCCTGAATGCGAGATAGCGATCACGAGCGAATTTCGACCCACCCATTCAGGAAGGGGGCCGTACGACTTCACGACTCGGAAGAACTCACCGATGCGCGGCTCGAGCACACTTTGTGCAACGTCGCCGGCGACACCTGATCCACCCATGCCGAGCACGACGATCGATGTGACACCTGTCGCGTCCGGCAACGAGCGCGCTGCGCGCCCTATGTCCCAGCCTGCTGCGCACTGATCTGCGAAGCCCTCGACGACTCCGAGGATGCCCAGGGAATCGTGGCGAGCGATCGCATCGGAATCGTCGAGATCGATCACGGTTTGGTTGCTTCGTCGATCAACATCACTGGGATGTCGTCCCTTACCGGATACCGGTACCCACACTCGCCGCGGCACAGGATCGCATCTTGGTCTGCCAAGTACTCCACGTTGCCGTGGCAGTTCGGGCACACGAGGATGTCCAGCAACTTCTGGTCAACAGTCATCTATTTCTCCCGGATCAGCTCGAGGACTTCGTCTCTCTTGGTTTCCATCAACGATCTGGTGCGCGCTTCTAGGTTGAGTCTCAGCAGCGGTTCCGTGTTCGAGGCGCGGCAGTTGAACCACCAATCCTCGTACTCGACGGTGAGGCCGTCGAGCCGGTTCTGCTTGGCGTCCGAGTAGCGAGCGGCCAGCTTCTCGATGGTCGCTTGCTGGTCACCCACCTCCGAGTTGATCTCGCCCGAATCCTCGTAGCGACGATACGGCTCCAACAACTTCGACAACGGCGCACCGGCCTGCGACAAAGCCTCCAGGATCAAGAGGGCCGCAATCATCCCGGAGTCGGCGCGGTAGTTATCGCGGAAGTAGTAGTGCCCCGAGTGTTCGCCACCGAACATGGCTCCGGT
>JBHELU010000009.1:0-4252 GCA_046262955.1 Actinomycetota bacterium
TACACGCAGTCCCAGAGCGATCCCAACGACCTGGCCGTTGTCGTTTTCAACAAGGCGATCAAGGGGATCACCCCCGCGCGGCTCCCGAAGGCGGATTCACTCAGCGGGTTGACCGGCAGCCAGCAGTTCACGTCGGTGGGATACGGAGCTCAGGCCGTAACCAACGGGCCCGGAGGCAAGACGTACCACTACCAGGACGTCCGGTTCGTCGCCGTCGGAACCCTGAACTCCTTGACCACCACGTGGCTGCGGATCTCTCAGAACGCGTCGACGGGCAACGGAGGCACCTGCTACGGGGACTCGGGTGGCCCCAACTTCCTCGGGGCCGGCTCCTCGGAGACCGACATCGTCGCCGGCACCACGATCACCGGAGACACCCCGTGCCGGTCGACCAACGTCGATTACCGACTGGACACTCCCTCGGCCCGGGCCTTCCTCGGCCGGTTCGTCACTCTCCCGTAGCGACCGCTCCAGGACCCACCTGGGAGTTTCTGGGGCCGAAAATCGCCGAATCCCACGAAAAAAGCCTCAGGCGCCCGCCTGAGGCTACGTAAGTTTGCGTATACAGCTCCGTGGCTCTCTGGTAGAAAGTACCAGTTGTAGGTAGAACCTGGAAGCCGGTGGTGACAGGAGCTGTATCGGAAGGACCGGCCCGGAGCTTTAGACCTCCGGAGCAAAAACTTCCGAAACTCCCCTGAAGCCCCCGGTAGAGAGCGAAAGGGGCAGGACATGTCTGGAGTGCACCACACCACAGTGGCAGCCGCCACGGCAGCAACCGGCGCAGTCGCCGGTCACGCAGCACACGCAGTACTCCCGTTCACGGGAGCGGCCGTCGGCCTGTACGCGTTCTTCGGCCTTGGCCTCATGGCATTTGGTTTCCTCGTTCGGCGCCTCGGCGCTCACAGCAACTAGTCGCCATGGGCAGGCGCACAGTGAACACTCGTCGCATCACCGGCGCGATCGCAGTCATTGCGATCGTCGCCGCTCTAACGGCTCCTTCGGCTGCGTTCGCACGCACTGCCAAGAAGCCGGGTCCGACACCACCCCCGTCCACCGGGGGCGTGAAGGCACTCATCCTGTACGACACCTCGAACTCTTGGGGTTACCTCGGCGAGCTCTACGCCACAATGACGGCGAATCTCGTCGGTCACTTCGGTACTTACTCGTCAGAACCGGTTTCGAAGTACACCGCCGGTCAGATGTCGGGTTACACGGCTGCGATCTACATCGGTTCGACTTGGGACGAGCCGATTCCGAACTCGTTCCTCGATGACGTCGCTAAGGGCACCACGCCCGTGATGTGGGTTAGCCGCAACATCTGGGAGCTCACCTCTCGCGACAGCAACTTCCAATCGCAGTACGGCTGGATGTGGTCCGGGATGGACCAGAGCGATGTTCAGTCGGTTCAGTACAAGGGCACCTCGTTGCTTCGCGACACGAACAACGAGAAGGGGATCATGGGCTACGGCTCGATCGACTCGAGCAGAGTCACAACACTGGCTCAGGCAGTGCGACCGGACGGCACCAAGTTCCCGTGGGCGGTGCGCTCGGGCAACCTCACTTACATCGGTGAGATGCCGCTGAGCTACATCGGTACCAACGACCGTTACCTGATCTTCACGGATCTGTTGTTCGACCTCCTGGCGCCCACCACCCCGGTCCAGCACCGGGCCATGATCCGCCTCGAGGACGTCGGTCCCGACTCGGACCCCGCGGACCTACGGGCCGACGCGGACTACCTGTACAGCCAGGGTGTGCCGTTCAGCTTCGGTGTCTACCCGCTTTATCGGGACCCGAACGGAGTCTCGAACGATGGCCAGGACACGACAATCCACCTGAAGGACGCTCGCGATGTGGCCAGTGCGATCAACTACATGATCAGCAAGGGCGGCACGATGATCATGCACGGTTACACACACCAGTACTCCAACGTCGCCAACCCGTACAACGGGCAGAGCGCGGATGACTTCGAGTTCTTCACTGCGCACGTCGACGACCAGAACTACGTTCGTCTCGACGGTCCCGTCGCCGAGGACTCGTACAACTGGGCGCTCGGCCGGATGCAAGCTTCGGCGAAAGAGTTCCAGATGGCCCACCTGAACACGCCGACGATCTTCGAGTTCCCGCACTACGCAGGCTCGGCCGTCGACTATCAGGCAGCCGCCTCGATGTTCACGACCCGCTACGAGCGCTCGCTGTACTACAACGGCGTGCTCTCAGCTGGAACGCCGGCGACCGACACGACGCACATGGTCGGTCAGTTCTTCCCCTACGTCGTGAACGACGTCTACGGATCGAAGGTTCTGCCGGAGGACCTCGGCAACTTCGAGCCGGAGTGGACGAACAACAACCCGCCTCGGTCGCCGCAGGACATGATCGACACCGCTCGTCGTGACCTGGCCGTTCGGGACGGCTTCGCCAGCTTCTTCTTCCACCCTTACTACGACATCAACGCCCTGAAGCAGACCGTTCAGGGAATCAAGGCACTCGGCTACACCTTCGTGAGCCCGAGCTCCTTGTAATCAAGTTTGCTTCTGAGGTCGCGGCCCCAGCACAACGCCTGCCCAGCGGGGGCCGCGACCGAGGAAGCTTTTAACCGTTGCACCCGGCGCTGCCGGTAATCACCGGCCGGCCTCCGATCTGGCGAGCGGCGAAAGTCTTTCCACGTTTCCGGTCGTCGGTCCACGCCACGTGTGCCATCCCGCACCGATCGAGCGTGATCCCCTGGAAGTCGCGCAGGTCCCAGTCGTAAACGTTCGATCCGGGATTCCCTGCGCTGTTGATGCTTCCGACGTGTACCGGGCGGCGGCCGCTGATGCGCCCTCGTACGAAGCTCGGGTGATCGCTAAGGGCATCGACGCTTTGGGCGAACATCTCTACCCAACGGGCGTGATCGTTGGTGAAGTCCGCGACGCGCGATCCGTACCACGAGATGTCGACCTTGCCGGGCGCACCGACCGCGAGCGCGGGCAGCACGTTCGAGCCCAACCGCTTCGGGTCGATTCGGGACGGCGCCCTCCAAGTGACGCCGTCATCGGTTGAGTGGATCAGATAGACATGTGTCGTCGTCTCCTGGTCCAACCGCATAGAGAAGACGACATACAGGTTGCCGTCTGCGTCGATGGCGGAGGAGGGGACGATGTGCCCGAGGCTGCCGCCCGTCCCTTCAGCGGCGGCCATGTCGAAGATCATGCTGTTGGTCCACGTCGCGCCTCCGTCTTCGGAACGAGCGAGCCATAGTTGGGTGACGGGGAAGTCGCGTACAGCGATGTCGGGTGCTCCGGCCGCGCTGGCTTCATAGATCTGGGACATCTTCTTGCTGTCTGAAGGATCGAGCAGTGGGCGACTCGTCAATTCGATCGACCCCGCCTGCTGCGCGCCGGTTACAGAAGCAGGCCCGGTGAACGTGTGCGCGTGGTCGTCGGAGTTCCAGACGACGACATCACCGGCGCCCTCGCTGTTGAACACCCAAACGTGTGCAGGGTCCGATGGATCCGTGACCAGCCATGGGCGATCGGGCTGATCCTGACCGTGGGGCGATGGGAACGTTGCCGGCCCGTGCCACTTGCGCCAGTGGCGTGAGCGGAATACCTGCACGGTCGGGTTCGTGGGTTCCGCCGGGGGGTTGTTGAAGGCGAGGTTCAACGCGTAGAGGAATCCGTCGGCACCAACTTGGACATCATCGTCGCCCGTCATCGCACCCGTCTTGTCGAAGTCTTTGCCGCGCCCCCAATTCACTCCGTCGTTACGCGAGACCCACATCGTCGGAAATCCCACGTTCGCACGCGCGGCAACCACGATCAGAGTATCGGGTGCAGACGCAACGATCGTTGGTTCGCCGAACGAAGCTTTGTGGTGGCCCTTCGCGGCGGGGAGCTTCGTGGTCTTCCACGAGAAATGTGTTCGAGAGGCTGCTGCTTGTTGCGACGCGGTCGGTCGCACGATCGCGACTGTCGCCAGCGTCGCAACGATCGAGACCAGAAAGCCCGTAAGCCTGCGGTTCATCCGGCTTTCTTACCCCGGTTTGCCGCGGGGTGCAGGGTGACGAGCTAAGCGGCAGATTCGCCGGCGGCCGATTCGACCACGGCGCTCGCTCCCGGATCGAATTCATCCGCGGCCGGTCCCATCTGCAGGAAGTGCGCAAGCGCCGCGACCGAGCGCTCGGCTGCCCGGCCATCGCCGTAAGGGTTCACCGCCGAAGCCATCTCTGCGTACGCGCTGTTGTCGTCCATCAGTCGAGACACGTTAGACA
>JBHELU010000010.1:0-3079 GCA_046262955.1 Actinomycetota bacterium
CGCTCTAACTCTCGAGAACAGCGCGGTCTACTGGCACTTTGTCGACGTGGTGTGGATATTCGTCCTCGCGTCGCTCTACCTGGCCCCGAGGTTCTGATGGCGCAAGCAACGGCGATGGCCCGGACCCCTGTAGGAAGGAAGCTCCTGTGGTGGGGCGTCCTCGGTGGCGGGATCGCGTGGGCCGTCCAGCTGACCGTCGGGTACGGGCTCGAGGAGATCGCGTGCTCTTCCGGGTCTCGGGGAAAGCACATCCTGGGAATGTCCGTCCCGAGCTCGATCTACATCCTTTCGGCGGCAGCCGCGGTGGTCACGCTTTCGGCGATCGCGATATGCATCGCCGCGATCCGTCGCGGGAGCGGCTCAGATGATCACCGCGACCAGAGGGTCGTCTTCATGGGAATCACCGGGCTTGCCGCGAACCTTCTGTTTTTGGCGATCATCGTGTTCGGAGCGATAGCTCCCCTATACCTGAGCTCATGTCACTAGCCTCTGATCTCGTAGTCCCGGGCCAAGTTGCAATCGCCTGGAGTTTCGATCCGCCGGTGCTTGTAGCCCTGATCGTCATCTCGGCCCTTTATGCGTGGGGCGTTGCCCGGATCTGGCACCGAGCAGGCGTCGGTCGCGGCGTCTCTGTAAACAGGGTCGGATGCTTCGCCGGCGGGATCGTTGCCACCTTCATCGCCCTCGTATCGCCCATTGACCGGCTGGGCGAGACCTTGTTCTCGGCCCACATGGTCCAGCACCTCATCCTGATGCTGGTGGCGGCCCCGTTGTTCGCGGCGAGCAGCCCGCTTCTGCCAACGCTGCTCGCGCTAGGCCCCCGAGTGCAAACCTTCGCTCGGCGCATCGAGCGAAGCCGCATCGGTTCCTTCATCGCTCGCTCCGTCAAAGCCCCCGCGGTCGTCTTTGTCTTGTCGACGCTGGCGCTGTGGGGCTGGCACATGCCCGGGCCCTACCGCGCGGCTCTGGAAAACCCATGGATCCACGCGCTCGAACACGCAAGTTTCGTGGGGACCTCGATGCTCTTCTGGTGGCTGATCCTTACGCCGGCGGGACGCAAGCTGATCGATCGGGGGGCCGCGATCTTCTTCGTGTTCGTTTCCGGGATGCCGGCAGCAGCTCTCGGCGCGCTGTTGACGTTTGCGACCGTCAAGCTTTATCCGATACACGAGGCGGGCGTTCGCCTGTGGCATACAACCTTGTTGCACGATCAACAGATGGCAGGACTCATCATGTGGATACCCGCCGGTGTGCTGTACATCGGAACGGCAGCCGCGCTGTTCCTGCGCTGGATGGCGGCCGAAGCTTCGGGCGGAAGCGAAGACGACAAGGAAAGGAAACTCGGATGGCTCGGCGAGCACTAGCCGTCGTGGTTTGCGCCGTGCTGCTCGGGGCCTGTCATTCGGCCCCCCGCAATCCGCCGCCCCAACTAGAGGGAGGCGATCCCGCTCGCGGTGCCGAGCTCATCACCAGTTACGGATGTGCGACCTGTCACGTCGTTCCCGGCGTTAGGGGAGCCGACGGTTTGGTTGGGCCGCCGTTGACCAGCTTCCGCCGCCGCGGCTTCATCGCCGGCGAGCTATCGAACACGCCCGATCACTTGATCGAATGGATCCGATTCCCACAATCCGTCGAGCACGGCACTGCGATGCCCGATCTGGGCGTGACCGAGATCGATGCGCGCGACATCGCCGCGTACCTCTACACGCTGAATTGATGGGCGCGTTTTCCTCTCGTCTCGCTTTCTCGTTCGTCATCGCCTCCTTCGGTCTCGTAATGCTCGGTTCCTTCGTCGGTGCTCATGCGCAGGAATCGCCGTCACCAGACCCCGGTCGCGACGTCTTCCTGCGAGACTGCGCCTACTGCCACGGATCCGATGCTGCGGGGACCAACCGAGGCCCCGATCTGCGTGATGTCGGATCCGCTTCGGTGGATTTCATGTTGTCCACGGGCCGGATGCCGATCACATTCCAAACCGACGATCCCGAGCGACGGCCGCCCGAATACGACCGTGCGGAGATCGACGCGATCGTCAATTACGTGGCGACGTTCCAATCCGGTGGCCCTGCGATTCCCACCGTAGACGTCGCGGCTGCCGATCTCGCAGAGGGCAACACCCTGTACACCGATAATTGCGCGGCCTGCCATTCGAGTGTGGGCATCGGAGCGGCGCTGACATCGGGCCGCGTCGCTCCGTCACTCAAGTCGGCAACTCCCGTCCAGATCGCAGAAGCGATCAGGACCGGGCCCGGCACGATGCCGGTGTTCGGATCCGACACGCTCTCGGACGCGCAGATGGCCGCGATAGTCAGATATGTCGTCGACATCCAGCATCCGGATAATCGCGGAGGAGCCGATCTCGGCGCTATCGGCCCGGTGACGGAAGGACTGGTGGCAGCAGCTTTGGGGCTTCTGGTTCTGCTAGTGATCACCCGGATGATCGGAACGACCGCCGATGAGTGATCGCAACCGCTCTCGATCGCAGACCCCGATCGTCGTGGCACTGCTCGTCAGCATGGCCGCTTCGGTAGGGCTGCTGGTGCTTTACGTGCGTGGCGGCCAGCCACAACTCGAGGGCGCGTTGATAGCGATCGCGCTCGGTGGGATCGCGTTCGCGTTGATCGTGTGGGCCCATCGATTAATGCCCGGCGGACATTTCGTGCAAGAACGCGAGCCGCACCGTTCATCTCCATCCGAGCGGCGCGCTTTGGACCGCGATCTAGACGAAAGTGAAGCCGTCATCGAGCGCCGAGGTCTGTTGGCCGGGTTGCTGGCAGGAGCCGCGGGCGTTCTTGGAGTTGCAGCCCTGTTCCCGATCCGTTCGTTGGGTTCGGCGCCGGGCGAAACGCTACTTGTCACCGCGTGGAAGAAGGGATCGAGGGTTGTAACCGAGGAAGGATCCGTCGTCACCGATGTGTCGTTGGAAGTGGGCGGCATCCTGACGGTGTTCCCGGAAGATGCGATCGGCCGCGCCGACTCTCAAGTCGTGCTGATCCGTGTCGATCCAAGCGACTTCGAAACCCTGCCCGGCCGCGAGGATTGGAGTCCCCAGGGCTACGTCGCGTACTCGAAGATCTGC
>JBHELU010000011.1:0-2883 GCA_046262955.1 Actinomycetota bacterium
CCTCACCAAGGAGTGGACCCCGCTCGAGCCCGGGGTCTTGGATCACAAGTACTACGCCCGCGGCGTCGGAACGGTGAAAGAGATAACCGTCCGAGGGGGCCACGAGATCAACACGCTGGTGGCCATTCGGCGCTGATTCCCGCAAGTAACCGAGGCCCTCGTGTTACCGTCGAAACGCGTCCTGCGGGGCGCGTTTTCGCGTCCTGTTTCTTAGGAGAATCGTTGGAGCAAGCATGAGAAAAAGATCATTCAGATCCGTAGTTGCCGTGGTCGCGGCCGCGCTGCTCGCCACCGCGTGCAGTGGATCTTCGTCACCGCACACTTCCGCAGAACCGTCGCCCTCGCCGGCCCCGAGCGCACCACCACCCACTTGTCCATTGACGGGATCGGCGCCCAAGACCGCGTCGCTCCTGGATAGACCAGCGGTGGCGGTGAAAGTCGAGAACAACCCCGTCGCCTATCCGCTGTCGGGCCTCGAGAAGGCAGACCTGGTCTTTGAAGAGGTCGTCGAGGGTGGGCTCACGCGATTCATGGCCATCTATGACTGCGGAGACGCCAGCAGTGTCGGCCCCGTTCGCAGCTCGCGGATCGTCGATCCCGCAATCATGATCCCGGCCACCAAGATCCTTGCGGACGCAGGCGGCAATGGGATCGTCCTCCGTCACCTGAAAAGAAAAGGGATCGTGAACATCGACGAGGACTCGGCGGGCGCTGCGATGCACCGTGAATCTCGGCCCGGCTACGCGTTCGAGCACACTCTTTACGGCAACACCAAGTCGCTGCGGAAGCTGGGTGCGGCTCACTACAAGAAGCCGCCGCCCGATAGCTATTTCAAGTTCGGAGCTGCGATCGACGGCGGTAAGAAGGCGAAGAAGATCACGCTCGACTTCGGTCCGGCGTCAACGATCACCTATGCGTACAAGAAGGGGAAGTACTACCGAACGGACGGTACGAGCCCTCTGGTGTCGGCAACCAACGGCAACAAGCAGATATCCGTCGATAACGTGATCGTCGAGTTCCACAAGGTCGATCTCTCGACTCACCTTGTAGACGTGTTGGGAACGCCATCGCCGTTGATCGAAGACTTCACGGGGACGAACAAGGCCGTCCTGTTCCGTGGCGGCAAGGCTTACGTAGGCAAGTGGAAGCGTTCGTATGTCGGCCATCCCGTGAAGTTCGTCGCCAAGTCCGGGAAAGAGATGACGCTTACTCCCGGCAGAACTTGGGTCGAGCTGCTGCCGGACAAGACGGGACAGGTGAACGGTTCGCTCTCGTATTCCAAGAAGTAGGCGAGCGTAGGCTTCTGTGGTGTCTGCCGAGTCGCGTCTTCCCGATGGTCTGAAGGGTGACGTAGCGCGCCTCTTCTCATCGGAAGGAACCCACGGCGGTCGTCCCTCGATCGGCATGGCCGTGCAACGTGTCTTGACACGGCCCGGCCCCCTTGCGATCGGCCTATACAGAGGGGCGCGCGTCCTGTGGTTGCACGGCCTGCACACGGTGGCAGAGCTCGTATGGCGCCTGAACTACTTCCTCACTGGGGCAGACATCCATCCGGGGGCCGAGATCGGTGGCGGGCTGCGCCTGACACACACCTCGGGCATCGTGATCGGCAAGGGCGTGAAGATCGGATCGAACGTTTCGATCCTCCATGAGGTCACGATGGGTGGATCGGCCCGGGCGAATTTCGAAGAGAACTTCATCGACGGCTTCCCCGACGTCGGCGACGACTGCAAGATCTACGCGGGGGCCAAGCTTCTGGGCCCGATAAAGATCGGGCGCGGCTGCTTTATCGGAGCGAATGCAGTCGTAACGCGCGACCTTCCCGAGGGCACCGTTTACACGGCGGGAGCACGCACAGCCGAGCTAAAGGATCGCGTCGAGCAACTCGAGCGTGAGCTCGCATCGCTCAAGAAGCGACTAGCAGCCCGCGAGGACTGAGTTATAGCCTCTATGCAATGAGGGGGTCATCTAGGAAGATCGCCACGACGACCGTGGCGCTCGCATGCATCAGCGCGCTACTGGCCATACCGGGCGGCGCAACGGGTTATCACGCGTCCACCCGGGACATCGGGCACGGCGTGACATACACGAACGTCTATAACCCGCGGGGGCCGTGGCACATCCGGTATCTGACGGTCGACCTTTCCGCGGACAGCACGCTCGACCTGGCGTTGTCCAACAACGAGATACCCGGCTTCGAAACGACGTCTTCGATGGCGAAACGACACGGAGCGATCGCAGCGATCAACGGCGATTACGGCCGTTCGACCGGGCGGCCCGTCGACACCTTCGCGGTGGACGGTCGCATCGTGACCACCTCTCTGATCTACGGGCGCAACTTCGAATGGGATCAACAAGAGACGTCGACGTTCATTGGACACCCCAAGATCACATCGAGCCTGCGACCGAGCACCACCGGGCCTATCACGATCGGAGCGGTGAACGACACGGAAACGAGTCCGGCGAAAACGGTTCGAGAATTCACGTCGCGTGGCGGCTATGTGGAACAGCCCCCGCAGAACGAATGTCAAGCACGTATCGAGGCAACAGGTTCTCCTGGTTTCAATCCCGGCGGAGGAACACAAACGCCGGTCGTGGTCGCCAAGACGCGTTGCGGGCGTTCGTTGAATCGGTCGGGAAGCGAAGTCGTGTCGGCCAAGACCGGATCGAGTGCAGCGGCTCAGATCGCGTCTCTGGTCCGGGGTGAAAGCGCGACGTTGAGATGGTCCGGTGACGTCCCCAACCTCATGGACACGGTCGGAGGGAACCCCACGTTGATCGAAGGTGGAAAGATCCAGCACCAAAGCGTCGACGGGCGAGCCCCCTTCTTGGGCCGTCATCCGCGAACGGGCATCGGCACTACCCCAGACGGCAGGGTGTTGC
>JBHELU010000012.1:0-3736 GCA_046262955.1 Actinomycetota bacterium
ACCCACGGCGCCTGATCCGCGCCTACAACCAGAGCGCCGCGACCTTGAACCTGATCCGAGCATTCACGAAAGGTGGGTTCGCCGATCTAAACGCGTTGCACCTCTGGAATCAGGAGTTCGTCGCGGCGAGCGGGCAGGGCCGGCGTTACGAGGCGATCGCCCGAGAGATCGACCGCGCACTGCGGTTCATGGCCGCATGCGGCATCGACCTTGGCGTCGACTCGTCGCTGCACGAGGTCGACTTCTTCACATCGCACGAAGCTTTGTTGCTTGGCTTCGAGGAAGCGCTAACGCGAAGAGACAGCTTGACGGGCGACTGGTACGACTGCTCCGCGCACATGTTGTGGGTAGGCGAGAGGACTCGGGAGTCAGACGGGGCGCACGTCGAGTTCCTGTCCGGGATCGACAACCCAGTAGCCAGCAAGATCGGTCCCACGGCTACGGTGGACGACATCATCGGCCTATGTGATCGGTTGAATCCCAACAACGAGCCGGGGCGATTGACTTTCATCGCGCGTATGGGGGCCGCGCGCGTTCAGGATGCCTTGCCCCCCTTGGTCGCGGCGACGCGAGAGCGTGGGCTCGAAGTCACCTGGATCTGCGATCCCATGCATGCCAACACTTTCGTCAGCAGCAGCGGGTTCAAGACACGCCGGTTCGACGACATCCTGAAGGAGATCGATGCCTTCTTTAAGGTCCACGTCGCAGAGGGGACCGCTGCGGGAGGCGTGCACCTGGAGCTCACCAACAAAGATGTGACCGAGTGCACCGACTCGACGATCCTCGACGAGCACTTAGATAGGGCCTACGAGGCTCTGTGCGATCCTCGATTGAATGCCAGCCAGTCGCTGGATCTCGCTTTCCAGCTCAGCGAGCTGCTCCAAGCTCGATAGCTGTGCGCGCTAACCGGTGGCTCGCTTCCGGATGGCTCTGAGGATCTCGTCCGGTTCCGCGTGGCGCCCTGTCGCTTTCTTCGAGTACACGAGGTCGCCGTCTACGGTCACCTCGTAGACCCCGCCGCGCGACGGGATGATCTTGACGTCCGAGATGCTGTGTTCGAACTCGGCGAGCAAAAGGTCCGTCAGACCGACGGCTCTAGGCCCGTATCCTCACTGAGCGCAGTATTCGATGGTGATCTCCACAGCAGTGCATCCTATCGAGTCGTACGCTTGCCCTAATTCAATCTAGGAGGACGAGTGGGGATCACCATCGCGATCATCGCAGTGGTCGTTTTGATCTTGCTGTTCCTGATCTTCTCGTACAACGGCATCATCCGGTTGCGCAATCGCATCGACGCGGCATTCGCCCAGATTGATGTCCAGCTCCGTCGTCGTCACGATCTGATCCCCAACTTGGTCGAATCCGTCAAAGGTTACGCGGGCCACGAACGCGAGACTTTCGAGTCGGTGACGCGTGCTCGAAGCCAAGCGGTTTCCGCAACCGGCGTGGACGCTCAGGGGAAGGCCGAGGGCCAGCTCACACAAAGTCTGAGGCAACTCCTGGCGGTCGCCGAGGCATACCCGGAGTTGAAAGCGAACCAGAACTTCCTCGCGCTCCAAGAGGAGCTGACAGGCACTGAGGGCCGGATCGCGTTCTCGCGCCAGTTCTATAACGAGCAGGTCCTTGCCTACGACACGAAGATCCAGGCATTTCCCGGCAACGTGTTCGCGAGCATCTTCAACTTCACCTCGCGGCAGTACTTCGAGACCGAAGCCGATTCGCGCGGCGCCGTCCAAGTCGACTTCGGCACCGGCTCCTCGCCAACCGCGTAGACATGTACAACCGGATCGCAGCGAACATCCGCAGGTCGTGGATGCTGATCCTCGGCTTTTCGGGGTTCGTCGTCGCGATCGGCTTTGTCTTTGGATACGTGACCCACACGGGGTTCTGGGGTGTCGGGGTCGCCGCCGTGTTTGCCATCTTCATGACATGGGGCTCCTATTTCTCGTCGGCCAAGATCGCGTTGTCGATGAGCCACGCCCGGCCTGCCGACGAGACCGAATACAAACAACTACACAACATCGTCGAGGCCTTGAGCCTTGCGGCCGGGATCCCGAAGCCACGCGTTTACATCGTCGACGACCCGGCTCCCAACGCGTTCGCAACGGGCCGCAATCCCGAGCACGCCGCGATCGCCGTCACGACCGGACTTCTGGGAAAGATGGACCGCGACGAGTTGGAGGGTGTGCTCGCCCACGAGCTGTCCCACGTGAAAAACCGCGACACCCTTGTGATGGCACTCGCCGTGACTCTTGTAGGCGTCATCGTCCTGCTGGCCGATTGGCTGCTCCGAGCCTTGTGGTGGGGAGGCTTCGGCGGAGACGATGGGGATGGGAACAATCCGGCGGGTGCGATCTTCGCGGTAGCCGGCATCGTGCTCTTGCTGGTCTCACCTTTGATCGCCCAGTTGATGCAATTCGCCATCTCGAGACGACGGGAGTACCTGGCCGATATCGACGGTGCGTTCCTAACGCGCTATCCGGACGGCTTGATACACGCGCTTCAGAAGCTCGACGAAGATCCAACCGTCGTCCGTACGGCTAGCCGCGCGACAGCCCACTTGTGGATCGAGTCGCCGATCGCACGCCAAGCGAACGGTCGAGCCTCTAAGCGAGGTGCATGGCTGAACCGGATGTTCGACACACATCCACCACTGCAAGATCGCATCCGCGCATTGGAAGAGGCCGAAGCAGGAGGGAAATTGCCGGAGGACGCTACTCCCCGCGCCTGACCGCCAAAGTTTTCTCGGTGTCCTCCACAGCTTGCGCGGCCGTCGCGAGAGCAACGTGCGAGAAAGCTTGAGGAAAGTTTCCGACTAGCCGTTTGCGCTTCGTGTCGTACTGCTCGGAAAGCAATCCGACGTCGTTGCTTAGTTCCAACAATCGCTCGAACAGCCCGCACGCTTCATCGTGTCTTCCCAGCAACGCGAGGCAGTCGACCAACCAGAACGTGCACAGGATGAACGTCCCCTCACCGACCGGCAGCCCGTCGTCGACCTTCCCAGTTCGGTAGCGGCGCACAAGACCGTCGACGGTCAGCTCTTTCTGGATTGCCTCGATCGTGGCAACCATGCGCGGGTCATCTGCTGGAAGGAATCCAACGATCGGCATCATCAAAAGGCTCGCGTCGAGCTCGTCGTCTCCGTACGCGCGCGTAAAGGCGCCCCGCTTCTCGCTCCAGCCCCGCTGCATGATCTCGTCATAGATCTCCTGACGGACCTGGTGCCAGTGCTCGAGCGATCCCTTTCTACCGAATCGCTCGATCGCGGCGATGCCCCTGTCGACCGCGACCCATGCCATCACTTTGGAATGGACGTGGTTCTCGCGGTCTGAGCGACCCTCCCAGATCCCGTCGTCCGGTTCGCGCCAGTGCTCACACACGAACTCGATGATTGCGACCTCTAGTTGCCATTGTTCATCGTCTGTCTCGATCCCCGCTCTCCTCGAGGAGTGGAACGAGTCGATGACCTCGCCATAAACGTCGAGCTGGAGCTGCTCGTGCGCGGCGTTTCCGATCCGCACCGGGCGCGACTCCTCGTATCCCGCGAGATCGTCGAGCGTCATCTCGTGAAGCCGTCGAGCGCCGGTCACCGAGTACATGATCTGAAGATCTTTCGGATCCCCTGCGACCGCGCGTAGCAACCATTGCTGCCACTCGCGCGCCTCACCCGTGTAACCGTGAGCCAGGAGCACTTCGAGAGTGAACGTTGCATCCCTCAGCCAGCAGTAGCGGTAGT
>JBHELU010000013.1:0-3677 GCA_046262955.1 Actinomycetota bacterium
AGCAGGAGATCAGACTGCTTGATCAGGCTGAAGTGCATGCCGAACGGATTGACCCAGAAGTGATCCGGCCGGCCCGGGTCGCGCGCGGTGATGTGCCCGGCGACGCCTTCATCGAAGCCGCATTTCGAGAAGAGCCGGAAGGCGGCGGCGAGCCGCTGTTTGCGGTGGAGACGCTCTTCTTCGACGGTGCGCTCGGGGATCTTGATGTCGGGGATCTCTTCGATCTTCTGGGGCGTAGCCATGACTCCTCCTTGGGTCGAAAGAAGTCTACGCGGGAACGGAAACAACGGTCACGCTGATGCTGCTTCGATGAGCTGCGCAATCGGAGGCGGAGACCGTTACTTGATCGGCACCCGGCCGTAAGTCGATCTCGATCGGCACGATGTTGCTGCACCCGCCGTCTCCAGAGCGGATAGGTCCAAGCGTGCCCGTAACAGACCACGCTCCCACGCCTGATGCACCGTCGGTCAGCGTGCAGCGAAGAACGGGGGACACCTGTAGCGCGTCGCCGCAATTGATGCTCGGTGGTGCGATGTCGATCTGAGGCGCGCTCGAAGCGCAGAATCCGACTTCGACGAACTTGCTGTGGTCGAGCTTGAACGCGTGAAGCGCGTGCTGCCCCATCTGTGGGGTCGTGGAGAAGTCGAGTGCGCACGCTGGGAAGGCATCGACGGATGTTTCGGTGAACGTCGAGAAGAGCGACTGAAGGTGATCTGATGAGTAATCGCCGTTCGCCGCGAGCAAGAAGCGGTGCAATCGCTTCGCGATGAGGTAGAACTTCCAGTCGGCGTCGTCGGGTGGAGGATTCTGCTCGCTTGAGTACGCATGGAAGATCCGAAGGAACTCTTGCTCGTCGGCATACCACGGCGAGGAGGTGTCGGCGGGGTCATAAACGGGATCGGGATCGTGAAGCGTGATCAGCTTTCCGTCGCCATACGTCGACATGGCCTGTGCGACGACCGCGGTTCCGAGATCGTCCACTGCGCTCACGTATTGCGGACCAGCACCTAGCGGTGTTTGCTGGCTTTGCTCAGCCATCAATATCGCCGAGTTCGCATCTATGTCGAGATTGACGATGTTGTCGCCGTTGGCTGCGATCTCGGCGTCTGTTGGCTCGAAGCTGCGTTCGTCTTTCTCAACGACGTAGACGTGAGCGAGCGACAACCCCCTCGCATCGAGCTCGGCGCGGAAAGTATCCACGTCACTTTGGTAATACGGTGAGTTGTAGACGACCATTCCGATCGCGGGTGCTCCCCCGGCGAATTCAGTGGCATTGTCGGCAATCAAGTCGGCCAGCATGGTTTGTCGCAACTCCGAAGTAGGAGACAACCACGCACTCCATCGATACGAAGTGCCGTTAGCGGGCATGGAGCTGTGGAGGTACGGCACGTGGTTCTGCTCTGCCCACGATGCGACCGAGGCGATCTGGTCGGGCCTCGACTCGCCGACGTAGAGGTTCGCGTCACCGAACCGTTGGCATTTGTCGACCGCCGCGAGCGCTCCAGACGGGTAGTCGCCATCGTCGAACACATCCATCTCGACAGGACGGCCGTTGATGCCGCCGAGCTCCGCATCGACGTAGTTGAAATAGACCTGACCGAATCTCTCGGGGTTGTGGGCCACCGGTGCCGCGCCCGTGATCGAAACATGACCGCAGATCACGATAGAGCCGGCCGCGCGCGCCCCGAGTGGGGCGAGCAAGGCCACGGCCGCAAGGAGTGCTAGGCGCTTCTTCACGTCCCAAGGTTCGTCCGGCTCGGCGATTTCTCCTTCCCGGAACAGTCCCGGGTTGGGTAGCGTTGCAGGTGGCGACCAAGGAGGGCATGTGGCCAAGGCAACATTCGGAGCGGGATGCTTCTGGAACGTCGAGCTCGCGTTCGCCAAAACGCCGGGGGTCATCTCCGCGACGTCGGGTTACTCGGGCGGGCGCGTCGACGATCCCACGTACAAGCAGGTTTGCACCGACCTCACCGGGCATGCAGAAGTCGTCGAGGTCGATTTCGATCCCGCGCAAGTCAGTTACGAGGAGCTGCTCGACGTGTTCTTCGACATCCACGACCCGACGCAGTTGAACCGTCAAGGCCCAGACTTCGGCACGCAATATCGCTCGGCGATATTCACTCACGGCGACGATCAAGAGAAGGCCGCGCGCGCGGCGATCGAGGGGTGGCAAGCGCGCGCGAAGCGACCGATCGTGACGCAGGTCGAGCCTGCGGGACCGTTCTGGCCGGCGGAGGAGTACCACCAGCGATACCTCGAGAAGGCCGGACAGAGTCAGTGTCACATCCCGTCGAAGGAGTGGCTGAAGGATTAAGCGTTCGGTTCGGGCGGAGTGCTAGCATCTGCATCCCGCTCGGGGGTGTAGCTCAGTTGGTAGAGCGCCGCGTTCGCAACGTGAAGCCTCTTCTGCGCGGCGCCGCAGGTCACCCCTAAGATGACAACTCCACAGGTAACCCGAGAGGTAACAAATGAGATCCGCTCGGGGGTGTAGCTCAGTTGGTAGAGCGCCGCGTTCGCAACGCGGAGGCCGACGGTTCGAGTCCGTTCACCTCCACTTGACCATCCGGTGCGCGAACCAGCGCCGGAACCTTGTAGGTCGGGAGGATCTGTTCCCGGCTCATGACTCGTAGCTCCTTGATCAGAATACGCATCAGCGACTTGCGCTGTTGGGCGGAGCCCGAGCGGAGAAGCGTGTCGAGGTCCTTTGCCCACTGCGCGATGTCGACGGCGGTTGGAGGTTCAGAGAGTCCATCGGCGGCGCGATGCTCGAGCGAGCGACCTTCTGCTTCGAGTGCCTCGATCCGACCTTTGAGTCGCGTGACTCGTTCGCGGCAGTCCGCCGGTGAGAGGCTGCCTTCTTCGAACGCGGAGAAGTAACGGTCGAGCGCGCGACGCGCACCTGCGAGTTCCTGGGTGATGGACGCGCGACGTTCCTCTACACCGTCGGTCGCGCTTGTCTCCTCGTTAACGATCTCGGCGAGCGTGTCTGCCATGAGCGAGGTGTCGGAGTAGAGATCGACCATCTGCGCGATGACGGCGTCTTCGAGCGCTCCCTTGGGGAGCCGCTCGCCATCGCAGAACTCGGTTCCGTATCGGTACCGCTTGGAGCAGACGTAGTAGTGGTAGAACCCGTTGCGTCCGCGTGCGGACGTTCCGACGTAGGCGCGCTTGCATCGTCCGCATCGAACGAGACCCGAGAGCAAGTATTCGGTGCCGTGTCCGCGTTTGAGGGCTTGGGATTCACCGCGTTCGGCGAGGATCTGCTGGGCTGCGAAGAAGGTCTCGTCGTCCACGAGCGGCTCGTGCAGGCTGGGGGCTTGGATGCCCCGGAACTCGATGCGGCCGATGTAGATCGGGTTCTGCAAGATTTGAAGCAGCGCCGGGCGCGCGAACGGCGTTCCGTTCTTGGTGCGGCGTCCTTCGGCGTTGAGCAGCCGTGCGATGGCTTCGGTGCCCAGGCGGTCATTGGTGTAGTGCGTGAAGATGCGGCGCACGACCTCGGCTTGTGCGGGCTCTGGGTGGATCAGCTTGGTGGCCTTATCCCGCGCGTAGCCGTAGGGGACCTTGCCGATGACCCAGCGCCCTTGGGAGGCGGCGCGCTCCATGCCGGCGGTGATGCGCTCGACGATGGTGGCGCGTTCGAACTCGGCAAACACCCCGAGCATCTGCAGCATCAT
>JBHELU010000014.1:0-9698 GCA_046262955.1 Actinomycetota bacterium
ACACCTGGTCTCCGTCGAAGGCGTGATGGAGGGCCTTGCGGGCCACTTCGGTGAAGACGAGCACAGATGGGGCCTGGCAGGTCTGTTCCACGATCTGGATCAGGATCAGACGCACGAGACTCCAGAGCGTCATGGCTACCAATCGGTCGAATGGTTGCGAGCCGAGGGTTTCGACGACGAGGAAGTCCTGAACGCTGTATTGGCTCACATGCATTCGCAGTACCAAACAGATCTAATGTCGAAGACGATCGTGCACGCCGACGGCGTTGCCGGGCTTCTAGTGGCCTGTGCGCTCGTGCGCCCGGACAAGTCGAACGGAATGAAGGTGTCCTCTGTGAAGAAGAAGCTGAAAGAAAAGTCATTCGCTCCCGGTGTCGAGCGCGACAAGATCTGGGGGGTCGAGGAAGCCATCGGTATTCCGATGGATGAATTCATCGAGATATCGATCGGGGGCCTCCAGAAGGTCGCTCCCGACATCGACCTCGTCTGATGGCCACCACGGCCCGGTACGGATCGTGGAAGTCACCCATCTCGACACGCGCGCTAACGAGTGGAGAGATCGGTCTTAGCGAATCCCGGATAGACGGTGACGACATCTACTGGCTGGAGGCGCGACCTCAAGAGCAGGGGCGGCAGGTCGTCGTCAAGTTCCGGCAAGGCCATGAGCCCGAGGACGTGATCCCCGAGGGATTCAACGCGCGAACGAAGGTGCACGAGTACGGAGGAGGGGCTTACCTCGCATCGAACGGTGTGGTGTTTTTCTCGAACTTCGCCGACCAGCGCCTTTACCGGCAGGACGCTCCTGGAGGGACTCCCACACCGATCACACCCGAGCCCGAAGAGAAGGCCGGAGTCAGGTTCGCCGATGGCGCTCGCCTGTCGGAGAACGAGCTCGTCTACGTTCGAGAAACGCATGCCGGGGGCGAGGTTACGAACGACATCGCCGTTGTATCGGTTGATGGATCGGTCGAGCCGAGAACGCTTATCGCTGGGAACGACTTCTATTCGTCGCCGCGCCCGAGCCCAGACGGTCGGCAACTCGCGTGGCTCACCTGGAACAACCCGAACATGCCGTGGGACGGCACCGAGTTGTGGCTTGCCGACATCGGCGACGGGAAGCTCTCAAATGAACATCTGATAGCAGGCGGAGTCGACGAGTCCGTGTTGGAACCGCGGTGGAGCCCCGACGGCGTACTTCACTTCGTCGGCGAACGAACTGGATGGTGGAACCTCTACCGCTTCAGCGACGGATCGGTTGAGGCCTTGTGTCCCGCCGAAGAAGAGTTCTCTGCAACCCACTGGCAATTTGGCCTCTCTTGTTACGGCTTTCTGGCCGACGGACGCATCGTTTGCATGCATGGAGTCGGCGGGGAAGACAAGTTGTCGACCCTGGAAGGCGGTGCGCTCGAAGACGTCGAGCTCGAGCGGACCGGCTTCGATCCTCGCTCTCTTACTACCTCGGCCGACAAGGTCGTGTTCATCGCGGCCTCACCTACCTTGCGCCCGGCCCTCATAAGCCTGGATCCGTCGACCGGGACGGCTACGGAGTTGGCGCTCGCAAGTTCCAACATCGTCGATCCGGGATACATCTCGGTCCCCGACAGCATCGTCTTCGAGACGGATGGGGGTCTCGAGGCGCACGCGTTCTTCTATCCGCCCAGAAACGCAGACTTCGTCGGGCCCGATGACGAGCACCCTCCATTGATCGTTTTCAGCCATGGCGGTCCGACGGGCTTCTCCGGCTCGGAGCTGTCCTTGATCGTGCAGTACTTCACTTCCCGTGGCGTTGCGATCGTTGACGTGAACTATGGCGGCAGCACCGGCTATGGAAAGGAATACCGCGAGCGCTTGAAAGGCCAGTGGGGCGTCGTCGACGTTGCCGACTGCGTTAACGCTGCTCGCTATCTCGTGAAGGAAGGTCTCGTCGACGGGAACAAGCTGGCGATCCGAGGGGGCAGCGCGGGCGGCTACACGACGTTCTGCGGACTCGTCTTCTACGACGACTTCAACGCCGGGGTGAGTCTGTTCGGAGTCGCCGATCTCGAAACGTTCGTGCGGATAACACACAAGTTCGAAGCGCGATACCTCGATTCACTCGTCGGGCCCTATCCCGAGAGCAAAGATCTTTACCAGCAACGCTCGCCGGTTAATTTCATCGACCGCATCACCTGCCCGATGCTCTTGCTGCAGGGTCTGGAGGACGAAGTGGTTCCACCCTCCCAGGCCGATCAGATGGTCGAAGCTTTCGAGCAGCGCGGGATCCCGTACGCGTACATACCCTTCGAGGGCGAGCAGCATGGCTTCCGGCGGGCCGCATCGATCGAGCGCGCGACCGAAAGTGAGTTCGGCTTCTATGCGCGGGTGTTCGGCTTCGAACCTGCGGATGAACTTCCGCCTCTAGATATCAAGAACCTGTAGCTTTCGGCCTTCTACGTTTGCTCACGTAGTAATAGGCGAGGCCCCCGATAAGGAGCGCCCCCACTATCGCTGTGGGGATCGCCATGTAGCGGCTCGCTCTGTCCCAGTTGTTTCCGAGGACGTCCCCTAAGAACGCCAGGCCGAAGCTCCAGATCGAAACTCCGAGAAGCGTGTAAAGCGTGAACTTGCCGGCCGGCATCTCGGCGATGCCCGCCGGCAGCGAGATGAAGCTGCGGATCACCGGGATCAAGCGCCCGAAGAAGGTGGCCGCGTCGCCGTGCCTTTCCCACCACTCTTCCGCCCGGTCGATGTCGTGGGCTCGGATGAACACGAAGCGGCCGTAGCGCTCGAGCAGCGCGCGGCCCCCGGTTCGCCCCGCGACGTACGCGACGAACGAGCCCACCAGGCTCCCCGCCGTCCCGGCGAGGCCGACGGCGACGAGGTCGAGGCGCCCGCTCGACGAATAGAAGCCCCCCACTAAGAGAGTCACTTCGGAGGGGAAGGGGATGCAGGCGGCCGAGATGGCCATCAGGACGAAGATGGCCGCGTACCCGTAACTTGTGACCCAGTGGTGGGCTAGATGCGACAGGCTGGCCATGACGCCCGAGAGATTACGTCCCCGTTTATGGCCGCCTTCCAGCTCGTCTGATAAGCCTGTGACCTGCGCAGATTCAGCTCGGAAGCCGTCCTCGACGGGGCTCGGGAAGAGGATCGGGTCTCGGTGTGTTGGTTGACATCGGTGCGGCATTAGTGCGATACAGCGCACCGGCACTTCGTCTCATTGCCAGATCTTGGGCGGATCCACCCGCCTCAAAGGAGCCACGTGGCCAAGAACCTAGTGATCGTCGAGTCGCCTGCCAAGGCCAAGACGATCGAGAAGTACATGGGCAAGGACTACAAGGTCCTCGCGTCGATGGGCCACGTCCGCGACCTTCCCAAGTCGGATTTCGGCATCGAGGTGAACGGCGGGGTCTCGATCAAGTACCAGGCGATCCAGCGGGCATCGGCCAAGAAAGCCATGACCGCCATCCGCAAAGCGGTCAAAGAAGCCGAGACTGTGTGGCTTGCCCCGGACCCCGACCGCGAGGGCGAGGCGATCGCGTGGCACGTCGCGGCCCTCGCCAAGCTCGACCCTTCGGCAACCCACCGCGTCACCTTCAACGAGATCACGAAGAGGGCAGTCACAGACGCCTTCGCGAACCCCCGCGAGATCGATATGTCGTTAGTCGACGCGCAGCAAGCCAGACGTGCTGTCGACCGGATCGTCGGATACAAGCTGTCGCCACTGCTGTGGCGAACCGTTGGTCCCAACCTCTCTGCCGGTCGCGTGCAGAGCGCCGCGCTACTGGTGGTTGTCCAGCGCGAGCGCGAGATCCGGGCCTTCAAAGCACGTGAGTTCTGGGATGTAACGGCGCACTTGGCAACCGAGCGTGAAGAAAAGCTCAATGCCGTTTACCCGATCGGCGAGAAAGAGAAGTTCGCACTTCCCGACGAGAAGTCGGCGACTGGGCTTGTCGACAAAGTGCGACCCGGCCCGTGGACCGTCACTCAGGTTCGCAAGAGCGAGCGGCAGAAGAACCCTCCCGCTCCCTTCAAGACCTCCACGCTGCAGCAGGCTGGATCGTCGAAGTTCTCGTTCCCAACGTGGAAGACGATGAAGCTCGCGCAGTCGCTCTACGAAGCCGGTCACATCACTTACATGCGAACCGACTCGACCAATCTCTCTAACGATGCATTGGGTGAGATAGGCCGCGTTGTCGAAGCTCAATTCGGAAAGGACTACCACCAGGTACGTCAGTTCACTGCGAAGTCGAAGGGCGCTCAAGAGGCGCACGAAGCGATCCGGCCTTCTTCGGTTTCGGTAGCGCCCAACGAATTAGCTGGCCAGGTAGGAGCAGACGAACTACGTCTCTACGAGATGATCTGGCAGCGAACGGTCGCGTGTCAGATGGCGCCTGCGGTCTATGACGCGACGTCTGTGGACATCACCTCCAACGATGTGGTCTTCCGCGCGACGGGTCAGATCCTGAAGTTCGACGGGTTCCTGCGTGTCTATCTCGAGCGTTCCGACGACGAGCCCGACGAGATCGAGGGCCTACTGCCGGAGTTGCAGGAGGGCGACGTGCTCTCTCTGGAAGAGCTGACGCCCGAACGCCACGAAACTCAGCCCCCGCCTCGCTACACCGAAGCAACACTGGTGAAGAAGATGGAGGAGGTCGGCATCGGCCGCCCGTCAACATACGCGCCGACGGTCCGGCTACTCGTCGATCGCGAGTACGTACGCAGCGAATCGCGCCGCTTGTTCCCGACGGCTCGAGGCGAAGTCGTGATCAAGCTCCTCGAGGCGCACTTCCCCGAGGTGGTGGACATCGACTTCACCGCTCGCATGGAAGAAGACCTCGACGAGATCGCCGAAGGCGACAAGCAGATGGAGCCGCTCATCCGCGACTTCTTCACCTCGTTCATCTCGCACGTCGAGGAGCAGGCCGACAAGATGTCGCGGCCCGAGCGACCAACGGACAAGACGTGCTCAGACTGTGGACGTCCTGTGGTCGAGAAGTTCGGCAAGCACGGGCTGTGGTTCCTGTCCTGCTCGGGATGGCCCGACTGCAAGTGGTCCCAGCAACTCGACGAGGAGGGGAACGCTCTCCCCGATCCCAAGACGACCGGCGAGAAGTGCCCCAAATGCGATTCCGACCTGGTTGCCAAAACGGGTCGATTCGGCCCCTTCGTCGGCTGCTCGAACTACCCCGAGTGCAAGTACATAAAGAAGGAGCCCCCAAAGGAGATCGGCGAGGAATGCCCCGACTGCGGATCGCCGTTGGTCGAGCGACGTGGTCGATTCGGCCCCTTCGTCGGCTGCTCGAACTACCCCGAGTGCAAGTACATCAAGAAGAAGACGAAAGAGCCTGCCGAATCCAAGTGAGGCCTTGAAAGCGGTTCCGAAAGGCGTCGCCTCCAGTTAGGGCCCGCCGCAGGATGGATCGGGCGATTCCAACCGCCATCGACGCCGCTTGCTGCGTCCTCCTCGACTCGACGTACCTCTGGTACGCCTCGCTCGTCGTCCTTGCCATCGACGCCACTGACTCGCCGGAATCACACCTCCCATTCAGCGGCGGACCCTAGGATTGGGGAGACCCGGGCTGTCCCAGGTCTTATGACCGGTAACCGGCCTCGCAGCGCGAAGCCACCTGATCCAGGAGCCAGCGATCCAACAACCAGCTCAGCGGCCCGACCGCCGCCTCTTGCCCGGCGATGAGGAAGTTTCGTTCTGGGCGCTGATGCGAGGCAACGCGAACTTCCGGCGATTCTTTGCTGCTCAATTCGTGTCGAGCCTCGGGGACTGGACCGGCGTCATCGCCATCGCGGTGTTTGCTCAGACCCTCGGGGGCCCGGCCGCAGTAGGCGTCGTCATGACCGCACGAGTGCTCCCGGGCTTCATCGCCGGACCTATCGGCGGCGTCCTGGCCGACCGCTGGGATCGAAAGAGAACGATGGTGACGGCCGACGTCTCTCGTGCAGCGATCGTCTTCTCGCTTCCTTTCGTTCCGAACCTGATCTACCTGGTGATCGCCTCCATGTTCCTCGAATGCTTGACGCTGATGTGGGGACCTGCGAAGGACGCTTCACTTCCGAATTTCGTGCCTCCGGAGCAACTCACACACGCCAACTCTCTTTCTCTGATAGCGGTTTACGGCCCATGGCCGCTGGCGTCGTTGGTCTTTGCCGGGATGGCGACTTTGAACGGCGTGCTTGCCGATCACGTTTCGCTTCTTTCGGGACTGCAGGACAGTCAGGTGGCGCTGTCTCTGTGGATCGATGCGCTGACCTTCGGCTTCTCCGCTTTGATGATCTGGACACTGACGATCCCGTCCTCGCGCAGGCGCGGTCGGCTCGATCTGGCACAAGCCAAAGAGGATCTGCTCGAGGGACTCAGGTTCATCCGCGATCACGGCCAGGTACGGCCGTGGCTCATCGGGATCGGGCTCACCTTCACGGCTGCCGGTGCGGTGTTCTCTCTCGGGGTCGCGTTCGTCGATGTCGTGCTTGGCGGCGGCAGCCGAGGTTTCGCTTTCCTTGTCGGATTCCTTGCGACCGGGATGATCATCGGCCTGCTTGCGACGGGCGCCCTGGCGAAACGCATCCGGAAAGACGTGTTGTTCTCGTCGTCCTTGTTGTTGTTGGGCGGAGCGCTGGTCGCTCTTGCAAGCGTGGGCAGCTTGAACGCCGCGATCCCCATCGCAAGCGCTCTGGGATTCTTCGGTGGCTCGGCCTACTCGACGGGCTACTCGCTGATTCAGGAAAGCGTTTCCGACGAGATCCGTGGTCGCACTTTCAGCGCGGCCTACACGGTCATCCGGATCGGAACACTGGCCGGTCTTGGAATCTTCCCGTTGTTGGCAGGGGCGATCGGAAACCACACACTTCATCTCGGGTTCACTGCGTTCCTCCTGCCGGGAAGCCGCATCACTTTGTGGCTCGCGGGCATAGTGGCGGGCATGGGGGGAGTCCTATCGATGCGAGCGATCTCGGCGGCACCCGGCCCCCATCCGGTCGGCGAACCGAAGAGCCGTGGCTACTTCGTGGTCTTCGAGGGCGGTGAGGGGGCCGGGAAGTCGACACAGATGGCCGCCTTCGCCCGTTACCTGTCGGCCCGTGGAGAAGAAGTGATAACCACGCGGGAGCCGGGTGGCACGATGATCGGCGAACGCATCCGCTCGCTGTTGCTCGATCCTGGATTGAATGAGATGGACCCACGTACCGAGGCTTTGCTCTACGCAGCAGATCGCGCTCAACATGCCGCGCAAGTGATCAAGCCTGCACTTGCAGCCGGAAAGGTGGTCGTCTCCGACCGCTTCGTCGACTCGTCGCTTGCATATCAAGGCGTTGCTCGGGGGCTGGGGCTCGAAGACATCTACGAGATCAGCGATTGGGCAACCGAAGGATTGACGCCCGACATCGTCTTCTTCATGAAGCTGGATGCGACGAAGAGACTGGACCGCGTGGGCGAAGAGCGCGACCGCATCGAGAGAGAAGAAGACAACTTCCACGTCAAGGTAGAGCAGGCGTACGAAGAGATCGCGAAGCGGTTCCCTCATCGTTTCGTCGTGCTGGACGCGTCCGGGTCGACCGGCGAGGTCCACTCGGAAGTAGTCAAGGCTTTCGAGGAACGAACCAAAGACGAACCGCTGACCATCGGTCAGGGAACCCGACCCCTTGCGCCTCCGGTGCCACGATGACCGACGGAAGCATTTGGGATCGGCTCGACGATTCGCGATCGGTTCGATCGTTGCGCACCCAAGTTGCAGCGCGGCAAACTCCACACGCGTGGCTCTTGGTTGGCCCGCCGGGGTCCGGCAAGCGTCCCGCTTCGACCGCGATGGCGGCGGCACTCAACTGCCGGATCGCTCCAGGTGTCGGTTGTGGCTCGTGCACCACTTGCGAGCGGATAGTTCGTCACCGTCATCCCGACGTTCATCACGTCGTGCCGGAAGGACCACTTATCCCGGTCGATGTCATCCGCGAGTCGGTGCTGATCGAAGCTGCTCGGTCCCCGTTCGAGGGCCGTCACAAGGTCTTCGTCATCGAGGAGGCCGAGCGGATGAACGATGCCGCTCAGAGTGCTCTTCTCAAAACCCTCGAGGAACCGCAAGCCGACACCGTTTTCATACTGATCTCCGACGAAGAAGACGAGATCCTCGAGACGATCAGATCGCGCTGCAGGATCTTTCGCTTGGAACCTGTGTCGGAGGCGCGCGCCGTCGAGTTGCTTCGTCGTGAGGGGGCCGATGAGGAGCGGGCGGTCGTTGCTGCACGGATCGCGGATGGCGACATAGACCGTGCGCGCGTGCTCGCCTTGGAACCCACGGCCGGATCGAGACGAAGCGTGTGGTTGTCCATCCCTGGCCGTTTGCAGTCACCCCAAGATGCTCTCGATATCGCTGCCGAAGTCATCGCTATGACGAAAGAAACTGTTGCGGACCGGCAAGAGGCGCACAAGCAAGAAGTCGTCGAGCTCGCCGAAGCCATGGGCGAAGGTCGAGGTACCGCGGCTGCGCGTAATGCCCTCGCGAAGCGTCAGCGTCGTGAGTTGCGTCGCTTAGAAGAGGAAATTCAGGGTGAGTGCTTGCAGACGTTAGGCAGCTTCTTCCGGGATGTCGTTGCATTCCGCGGTGGAGGCTCGGAGTCTCTGACTAACCTAGACGTTCTCGAGTCGATCGAACGGTGGTCGGCTTCAGAGATCACCGATGCTGCGTTCCTTCGGTGTGTCGAACGGTGCATCGAAGCCCGGGCGGCATTGCCAAAGAACGCGAATGCACTCCTCCAAGTTGAAGGAGTGCTGCTCGATCTGGCGCGACTGCTGGCCGGCGCCGGTGTCACGTTGAGCGTCTAGCCGTCGATTCGGTGAAGTACCCAACCCTTACAATCGCCGCCGTATCAGCCGGGGTAGCTCAGTCGGCAGAGCGGCTCACTCGTAATGAGCAGGTCAGGGGTTCGATTCCCCTCCCCGGCTCCAACCCACCTGGCCCTAAGGCATTCAGGCCGCATATGAGACGCAGGGCTTCGTGCCGGACTGCCCAGAGCTGCTTATTAGTGCGTTTAGTTCAGCTTGAAAGCAGTGCTGCCAATGTATCTAGAGAATCTCGACACCTAGCGCGCTCTGGATCAGAAACGCTAACGAATCGTTCGGACTCACCTGGACCAGCCAGTCCTTGCCCTCGACGAACAATCTTTGCGGCTCGCTCCCGTTGCTGATTGGCGGCGACGAGAACGACTCCGCTTCAGGGTCGAGTACCTCGATCCAAACGCCTTGACCTCTCCAGCGGCACCGCGCATTCGATCGGAACGTACGGTCATGGATGATTTCGCCCTGACTGGTGGACGTGTCTGACTCGGTTCCGTAGTGAACGTGGTGGCAAACGATTCCGTGCTGCCCAAGATCCGCCACCAACTCGGGGGCGTCCTTGTAGACGTGTCGCGCAGTAGCGGGACCTAACGACATCGGAGCTGAACCTGTCGCGCCCATTGAGGTGGCAACGCCTCCGCCATCCGGTTTCAGGATCCCGATGTCCATGAGCTGACGCGCTGGCGGCCACCCTGGAGCGCTGCATGGGAAGAGCCAAATCGTTTTCGGCTTCCCTCTGATGAAGCCGCGGGCCCGGTTGGGCAAGAGCCCAGTCACCCGCGCGCGGTGCGGTGGGCAGCGCCAGTCGGCCTTCGGGTGCGCGATCGAAGCGACGAAGTTCATCAGCGCCCGGCAGGCTTTGTGAGGGTTGGAG
>JBHELU010000015.1:0-6129 GCA_046262955.1 Actinomycetota bacterium
CTGGCTCCTCAGCTCTCGAGGGGGATGCGCCCCAAGGTTGAGTCCGCGATCGGTGCCATGCGGTCGGGGGTCGAGAGGGTGCACATCCTCGATGGTCGTGTCGAGCACGCACTTCTGCTCGAGATCTTCACCGATAGGGGAGCCGGGACGCTGGTGCTCCCATGACGGTCACGTCGCCCGCCACGGTCGTGATGAACACCTATAAGTGCCGGCCGGTTCGCTTCGTTTCGGGCAAGGGTGCAAGGCTGGTCGACGATCAAGGCGACTCGTACATCGACATGATCGCCGGCATCGCGGTGAACAGTCTCGGGCACGCGCACCCGGATCTCGTTGCAGCGATCGCCGAACAGGCGGCCGAGCTGATCCACGTATCGAATCTCTACGAAAGCCCATGGCAGGACGAGCTCGCCCTCAAGCTCGAGCGGCATTTGGTTGGATCCCGCTCGTTCTTCTGCAACTCGGGGGCCGAAAGCGTCGAATGCGCGGTCAAGCTTGCTCGCAAGTGGGCGCGTGACGCCGGGCGGGAGCCCACGATCGTTTGCGCCGAGGGTGCCTTTCACGGACGGACGATGGGAGCGCTCTCCGCGACGGGCCAACCGGGGAAAAAGGTTGCTTTCGAGCCCCTGGTTGGCGGTTTCGTGCATGTGCCGTTCGGCGATATCGCCGCGATCGAGCGTGCCATGGGTGAGGGGGCCGCGGCGGTATTGCTGGAGCCGATCCAGGGCGAAGCGGGAGTCGTGGTACCTCCCCCGGGATTTCTCGCAGCGGTGCGCGACGCGTGCGACTCCGCCGGAGCACTGTTGATCTTGGACGAGGTCCAGACCGGTGTCGGTCGTACCGGCACCTTCTTCGCCTTCGAACAAGAGGGCATCGTGCCCGACGTCGTTTGCCTCGCAAAGGGATTGGCATCTGGCTTACCGGTAGGGGCATGTCTCGCATCTGAAGCGATCGCCGCCTCGTTCGTACCGGGAGACCACGCAACGACATTCGGTGGCGGGCCGCTCATCTGCCGCGCGGCTTGCGTAGTGGTGGACACGATCGGCGAACCCGACGCTCTCGAGCACGTGACACGAGCCGGGGCTCGCCTCTCGAGCGGCTTGAAGGAGTTGTGGCCCGAGGCAGAGGTCCGCGGCCGCGGATTGCTGATCGGGTTGGATCTCGGCACTCCGAACGCGGCCGCGATCACCGACGCAGCTTTCGAGCGACGCTTGCTCGTCAACAACGCAACCGATTCGGTGGTCCGATTCGCGCCCCCCTTGATCGTTTCCGACGACGACATCGATGCATGCCTGGCGATCCTGGAGGAGGTGCGCGATGCGAGCAGGTAGACGCCGAGACCTTCTGCGGATCCTGCGCGAGGGGAAGGCCGCATCTCAGGAAGAGATCGCAGCTCGGCTGCGTGCCGCGGGCCATAACGTTACACAAACGACGGTCTCCCGCGATCTCAAGGAAGTCGGCGCGGCGAAGCTTCGGAACGGCGAAGGGTTCGTTTATCGCCTGGTCGATGAAGTCGTTCACGGAACGGGCGATCTGGTTGCAAGGAACCTCGCTCGGACACTCGACGAGTTCGTCGTCGACGTCGCTGTCGGAGGCAACCTCGTGGTGCTCAGGACGGCGCCGGGTCATGCCCCCGCGGTCGCCCGAGCGATCGATATGAGCGAACTGCCTGAAGCACTCGGCTCGGTTGCCGGAGACGACACGATCTTCGTTGCGACCATCGATGGATCGACAGCGGCGTCCCTGGCCGAACGTTGGGGTCGTCGCGAAACCCACGAGGAGGAAGTCCTGTGAAACGTGTTGTGCTCGCATATTCGGGCGGCCTCGACACCTCGGTTGCCATCGCATGGTTGAAGGAGCAGGGGTGGGAGGTGATCGCGACCGCGATCGACGTCGGGCAACCAGGTGATCTGCAGAGCGCGGTCAATCGCGCCGGCCAGCTGGGCGCGGTCGACGCGCATCTGATCGATGGGCGCGCTCGCTTCGCAGAAGAGTTCGTTGTTCCGGCGCTGAAGATGAATGCCCTATACCAAGGGTGTTATCCGCTGGTGTCCGCCCTTTCCCGTCCATTGATCGCGCAAGAGCTGGCGGCCGTGGCGCGAAAAAACGGTGCAACCGCGGTGGCTCATGGCTGCACCGGCAAGGGCAACGATCAGGTCCGCTTCGAGGTCTCTCTAGGCGCACTGGACCCCGACCTCGAGGTTCTGGCGCCGGTTCGGGACTGGGGCATGAATCGAACCGACACCATCTCGTACGCAGAGTCGCACGGGCTACCGATATCGACGACCCGCTCGTCCCCCTACTCGATAGACGAGAACCTTTGGGGGCGCAGCATCGAGTGTGGGGTTCTCGAAGATCCTTGGGTCGCGCCACCCGAAGACATCTACGAACTAACGGTGGGGCCGTTGGAAGCCCCCCGCGCGCCGAAGACGGTCGAGATCTCCTTCGAAGGAGGCGAGCCCGCAGCGATCGACGGTGAAGCACTTTCGCCTCTCCATGCGATCGAGCAATGCGGAAAGCTCGCGGGGGCCTACGGCGTCGGCCGTATCGATCACGTCGAAGATCGCCTCGTCGGGATCAAGTCGCGCGAGATCTACGAGGCCCCCGCGGCGATAACGCTTATCACGGCGCATCAAGCTCTCGAGTCGTTGACGCTCGAGCGCGGTCTCGCAAGAGAGAAGAAGCGTGTCGACGCGATGTGGGCAGATCTCGTCTACGAAGGTTTGTGGTTCTCGCCTCTCAAAGAGGCGCTCGACGCGTTCGCCGCTTCTAGTCAGGCGCCCGTGACGGGCGATGTGCGAGTGGCTTTGGATCCCGGTTCGTGCCGCGTGGTGGGCCGTCGTTCACCGCGGTCCCTTTACGACCTCGACCTGGCGACTTACGACGAGGGCGATTCCTTCGACCATCAAGATGCGGCCGGTTTCGTCCGGCTGTGGGGCCTGCCGACCAAGAAGTGGGCGCAGACGAGCAAGTGAGTGTCACCTGGAGTGGGCGGTTCGAGCGCGGCCCCCATCCTTCGATGTTCGCGTTCACGCAGTCGCTCGACATCGACATACGTCTGCTCCCTTACGACCTGGCCGCGACCAAAGCTCACGCTCGTACGCTGGTTGCAGCGGGATTGCTCGACCCTTCCGATGTCGCCCGCGTCGACGAGGTGTGCGCGGACATCGAATCCCGACACGAGCATGGAGAGCCTTTCGGCGCGACTCAGGATGAGGATGTGCACTCGCTGGTCGAACGGATCCTCACCGAGCAACTCGGAGATGTGGGTGCGCGGATACACGCGGGCCGCAGTCGCAACGATCTGGTAGCGACCGATCTCCGTCTGTGGTGCCGCGACGCCTCCGCGTCGCTCGTAGACGCGACGGCCGAGCTGGTCGAGAGCATCGCCGCGTTCGCCGAGGGTCAGGTCGACACACTGGTCCCCGGCTACACCCATCTACAACGCGCTCAGCCTGTGTCTGTCGCGTTCGTGATGCTCGCGCACGGCTTTGCTCTGACTCGCGACGCGACACGATTCCGAGCGGCATACGAGAGCGCAGATGTGAGTGCTCTAGGCGCGGGCGCTCTGGCAGGCACGACTCTTCCGCTCGACGCACGCGTCGCGGCTACGGAGCTCGGCTTTTCCGGGGTGTTCGACAACGCGATGGACGCGGTCTCCGACAGAGATTTCGCATGCGAGCTCGTTTACGCAGCGGCGATGTGTTGTCTGCATCTCTCCCGACTGGCAGAAGAGGTCGTGCTGTGGACCTCCGCGGAGTTCGGGTTCGCCCGTCTCGCCGACGACTGGTCGACGGGATCGAGCATGATGCCGCAGAAGCGCAACCCGGACGTCGCCGAATTGATCAGGGGTCGCGCGGCAGCCGCGGTGGGGGACCTAACTGGTCTGCTCGGCCTCTTGAAAGGTCTTCCCCTTGCCTACAACCGTGATCTCCAAGAGGACAAAGCGATCGTCTTCCGTGCCGTAGACCGCGCCGACGGATGCATCCGCGCGATGGATGGCTTGCTGGGAGCGATCAGGTTCGACAAGGACGCGATGGCGCGCGCCGCAGCGGGGGCAGGATCGTGGGCGACCGACCTAGCCGAACGCCTGGTCAACCGCGGTGTCCCTTTTCGCCATGCTCATCGCGCCGTGGGCGAGACGGTGGCGGCCTTGGAACAGCAAGGCTCAGATCTTGCCGACGCAGATCCGCAAGAGATCAGCAGCCACCACCCAGAGCTCACCGTCGAGGACCGAGCAGTGGCGGACCCTCGGCTCGGGCTCGCGTCCAGGCGCAGCCATGGGGGCCCGGCTCCGGAGCGTGTAGCCGAACAGGTGGCCGCCCTAAGAGCCGCCGTCGCTCGCGTACGCGCCAGCTAGAGACCTCCTGCACGTGTAACGACCCCATATGCAGGGAACGGCCCACTTGCGTAGAACGCGTTGAATGTCGGAAATCGAAAAACTGGGGGTTGCTTGATGCGTCGCGTTCGGTTCAGTCATGTCTTTGCTCTTCTCCTAGTGCTCGGCTTCGGGGCGTCGCAGCTCGTCTCGAGCTCGGCACAGTCCGCTCCGCCGACCCTTACGGCAGGCACTACCTCTTTGTCGCTTCAGGCTTGGCATCTCGACGCACAGCCTCCGGCGACATCGCTGATCCTTTGCGAGCAGGGTGTGAACTGTTCCGCTCGCGATGTGAATGTGGCGATCTCGCCGGCCATCTACCAGACGAGCGATCGTCTGATGACCGCTCATCTGGAGTGGGCGTCGGCTAAGGACAACCTCGATCTCTACGTCTGTCGCACGGAGTCGACCGGATTCAAGACATGCTTGGACAACCTGGTCGGCTCTTCCAGTCGCCGCGGTACGCGATCGGAGACCGTCCGAGTCATAGATCCTCGTCCCGGCACCTACCGCATCGTTGTTGCCGATGTTGCAGGCGCACCCTCGTATTCGCTTCACATGGGAATGTCGCAGCCGCGGTCGGCAGCATCCGCGAAGACAACCGCTCCCGTTCGGAGCAGCGACGGCGGGTACTCGTGGTACGCGACTCCGGTCAGCGATCAGTCGAGCTTCGGGGAGCCGAGCATCGACGTCGACCACTCCGGCGGGATCTACATCACGGCCCCGGGTGGCGCGGGGGTCCAGATGTGGCGCTCGTTCAACGGGGGCAAGAGCTTCGACCACAAAGAGATCTCGTCTCCGAACGGTGGCGGTGACTCGGAGGTCGACTTCAACTCGACCGACGTCGGGTTCACGGCAGACCTCGAGATCCAAGATTCCGCGGTGTCGCGCTCCACCAACCGTTTCAACAAGTGGACACAGCAGCCGGTCGGTATCGAGCAGGACCGTCAGTGGCTCGAGAACAAGTGCGACAAGACGATGTACCTCGTGTATCACGACTTCGCTGCCGAAACCGTCGATCTGAACCGGTCTGACGACGGCGGAAAGACGTGGAGCCAGGTACCGACACCCGTCACCAACGACGGGGATGCTCCGGGAACCCAAGACGTGGTCGAAGGTGCCGACCAGGGTGCCAACACGTTCCAGGGCCCGATGGCAGTCAATCAGCAGAACGGCGACGTGTACGTCGTGTTTGCCATCTCGAGCTCGCAGGGGAACGTAACGACCGGCACTCCACCGTACGGCGACCCAGAACAGATCGTGGTCGCTTCTTCGCGTGACAACGGTCAGACGTTCGACCTGAAGCTTGTCCAGGGTGGCGGGCCGGGAGAAGCAGCGGGCGAGATCTTCCCATGGATCACGATCGATAAGGCCGGCACGGTCTACGTGTCATACGCCTACCGCGCCAAGGACACCGACCCTCTGAACATCGTCATGACCTATTCGAAGGATCGCGGGCAGACGTGGTCGAAGCCCCACGTGGTGAACACCGATAACACGTCGGGCTCGCACATCTACGCGACGGTCTCGGGCGGCGACCCCGGCAAGGTCGACGTGGCGTGGTACACGGGTGACAAGATCGACCCTGCGAACACCAATCAAGATTGGCACGTCGACTTCGCCCAGGTGACGAACGCCGACACCGGTAATCCAACCGTCCATCAATCACGCCCTTATCCGGGTCGGATCCATCACGGGGATGTTTGCCTGAACGGATTGTTGTGCATCGCGGGTGGCGACCGCTCGCTGCTCGA
>JBHELU010000016.1:0-3698 GCA_046262955.1 Actinomycetota bacterium
CCGGAGGAGTGGCGCGTGTGGGGAACGCCTAACTGCGGCAAGGGGCAGCCCGGACAGACCATGCGCGTGGGGCACGGAACCTCACCCGCGCGTTTCCGAAACGTATCGACGGGGACGGGGCATTGAGCTCTTTACCGCTGAGCCACGAAGCGGCGCGCGACGCGGCCCGCGTGGTGCTCGACATCGACGGCGCGGACGATGTCGAAGTCGTCGTGTCTGCATCGGAATCGGGCCTGACCAGGTACGCGAACTCAGAGATCATCCAGAACACGGTGCGCAAGGAGTTGCGCGCCAACGTCAGAGTTGTTACCGGTGGTCGCGTTGCCCAAGCCACCACCAACCAGCTCGACACCGACTCGCTTCAAAGGGCCGCGGAACGTGCCGTCGAAGCAGCGAGCTCGACGCCCGTAGACCAGGAGTTCCCCGGCCTCGCTCGTCCCGAGGATGTCGGACAGCCTGAGCCCATCATGCGGTTCGACGAAGAGACCGCATCTTCTTCGCCTGCAGCGCGGGCGAAAGCGGTTCAAGAGATCCTGGGTGTCGTTGGTGACGGCAGCGCTGCAGGCATCTTCGAAACGGGGGCGCACGCGTACGCGGTGTTTTCATCGACCGGTGTGGATTGTTTCGATGTGTTCAGCCGATGCACGACCACCTGCCTGGTGGACATGGGTGGCGGGACGGGGTGGGGAGAAGCCTCTTCCTACAAGTCGTCCGAGGTTGACGTTGCTGCAACCGCCGAGCGTGCTCTGAAGAAGGCAAGAGCCGGCGCGGGAACCGATGCCGATCCGGGCACCTATGAGGTGGTTCTCGAACCATCTGCCGTCGCAACCTTGATCGACTATCTGTCGTTTACCGGATTCGGCGCGAAACAGATGCTCGAAGGCGAGAGCTTCTTAGCCTCAAAGCAGGGTGCCGAAGTTGCCGGGTCGCAAGTCACGATCTCGGACGATGCCGCGCACGAGCACTCGGTCGGCATCGCGTTCGACTTCGAGGGCGTGCCCAAGAAGCGCGTAGCGGTGATCGACGAAGGCAAGGCGATGCGTCCCGTAACGGACCTTCGAACCGCCAAGAGACTGGACACGACGTCGACCGGGCACGCATCCGGATCGGATGAATTCGGGCCGTACGCATCCAACGTCGTGATGCAGGCGGGGGATAAGAGCCTGGAAGAGCTCATCGGCGGCATCGACGACGGTTTCTTGGTGACGCGCTTCCACTATGTCAACGTCCTCGACCGCCCAGCAACCCTCTTGACCGGCATGACGCGCGACGGAACGTTCCGCATCCGGGGCGGCGAGCTTGCCGAGGCCGTTCACAACTTCCGCTTCGCGCAATCGGTCCTAGATGCCTTCAAGTCGGCGAAGGCGATCGGAAGAGACCTGTATTCGTTCGCCCCCGACTACAGCTCGTTCGGCTCGTCGGTCGCCCCGGCGATCCACGTCGGCGAGTTCCACTTCGCCTCCCGCACCTCGCACTGACCGGAGCACGGGGCCCTCGGTGGACGGCGAGAAGGCGTGGCACGTCGTCCTTCTGGTCCTGACCCTTTTTGGAGTGGGGTCGCTCGCGATCCTGGGGCTGGCGCCGCTGGTGTTCGAGGAGCCGCCCGCCTCCCTCGCCCGAGCTCGCCCGATCCTGATAGGGATCGCCGTGGCCGCCGTCCTTGGTCTGCTTCTGGAATGGAAGGTGATCCATTGAGAGCGGAGCATGTATTCGTGGGGGCGCCGAAAGCGCTAGCGAAGCGCGCTTTGGCGCAGATCAAGAGGGAATGGCTGGGCCGCCGCTCAGCGTTCCATATAATGAGTGCGCTTCCCTAGATCATCCGAAAGGGGTTAACCCGCCGTGGCAATGACCGAGACCGACAAGACCATCGCCCCCAGCGTTTCCATCACCGCTCAGGCAGCCGACAAGGTCCGCGAGCTGCTCGGTCGCGAGCTGCAGGCGGCCCCCGAGGAGCACACCGGCAAGGAGTACGCCCTCAGGGTTGCTGTTCAGCCCGGTGGCTGCGCGGGGCTGCGCTACTCCTTGTATTTCGACGACCGCAAGCTGGACGACGACATCGTCAGTTCGCTCCACGACGTGGAGATCCGGGTCGACAAGATGAGCTCCCCCTACCTGGCAGGCGCCGAGATCGACTACGTGGACTCGCTCCAGCAGTCCGGGTTCACGATCAACAATCCCAATGCCAAGGGCACCTGCGCTTGCGGGGACTCCGCTCAGTTCTAAAGAGAGCGATTCCAACGGCCATCGCCGCCGCTGGCTGCGTTCTCCTCGACTCGACGTACCTCTGGTACGCCTCGCTCGTCGGCCTTGCCACCAACGCCGCTGCCTCGCCGTAATCGCGCCTCTTTCAGGGGTCGGCCTTTCAAATTGGGGTGGCGGTCTCAGCCGATATGATTCGTTGGCTCATCAAGAGCGGGGTTCCACCTGCGAGAGGCTCCTTCGGGATCCGACGCAGGTGGAAGAAGAGAGGCTGGCTCGTTGATCCCGCCGCAACCACCCCCTAGGGGCAGGTGCGAATCCCAGACGGATGAGCGGAGCTCGATCCATCCGCCTCCGCTCGCCCGGAGGCTTTTTTTATGCCACGAGGCAAGGAGGCGCAGTTGTCGATCACCACTACCGTCGTCGGCTCTTATCCCAAGCCGCCGGACGAGGGCAGGACATTCACGCTGCGAAAGACCCTGCACGCGGTCGAGCGCGGAGATGCGACAGCAGAGGACATAAAGACCGCACAGGACGCGCTGGCTCGCGAGGTCATCGCCGAGCAGGAAACCGCCGGGATCGACGTGATCACCGATGGCCAAGTGCGATGGGATGACATCGTTACGCCGTTCGCTCGCCACATGGCCGGATTCACGATCGGCGGACTACTGAGATTCTTCGACAACAACACGTACTACCGTCGCCCGATCTGCACCGGTCCGATCGAGTGGCGCGGCCCATCGACCGTGGAGGGCTTCAAGTTCGCGAAGTCGGTTGCGGCCCATGAGGTCAAAGCCATCATTCCCGGCCCGGTCACGTTCGCCCGACTATCTGTCGACGAGCACTACCACGATTACGAGGAATTCGTTCTGTCGATCGCTCGTGTGCTCGCGCAAGAAGCCTTCGAGCTCGAAGCAGCGGGCGCCACGACGATCCAGATCGACGAGCCGGCTTTGCTCAACGCGCCGGAGGATCTACAGCTTGCCGACACTGCGCTGAACATCATCATCGAGTCTCTCGAAAGATCCGAGACGTCCACGACCCTGGCGACCTACTTCGGCGACGCGAAGCGACTGGGGCCGGAGCTATTCAGCTTCCCCGTGGACTGCTTCGCATTCGATCTCGTCTCCGGTAGCGAGAACGTCCGATTGATCGAGGACGTTCCACCCGAGAAAAACATCCAGGCCGGGATCATCGACGCGCGCAATACGCGTCTCGAAGCAGTCCCTCAGGTGATACAGACGATCGAGCGATTGGTCGACATCGTGGGACCGGGACGTTTGACCGTTAGCCCGTCGGCGGGGCTCGAATATCTGCCGCGCGAGAAAGCCAGAGCGAAGTTGCACCTGTTACACGAAGCTACTGAAAGGGTCGATGCGTGATGCAAGAGGTGGATCTCAAGGGCCCGGGGCTGTGGACGACCTCGGTCGGAAGCCTTCCGAAACCGGACTACATCGTGGCCGCTCGCGGCAAGTTCGCTCGCAAGGAGATCTCGCGCG
>JBHELU010000017.1:0-3388 GCA_046262955.1 Actinomycetota bacterium
CGTGCCGACGTCGAGCGGATGATGCCTCAGGTCGTCGACGACTTGAAGAAGCTCGTGGCGCTCCCGTCGGTGGCTTTCCCAGGTTTCCCTTCGGAGCCCGTGATGGCTATGGCCGACGCGACGACAAAGCTGTTGCAGGACTATGGGGTCTCGGACGCTCGAGCCATCGAGATCGAAGATGGCTACCCACTCATTTACGGAGAGATCCCGGGTCCACCGGGAGCCCCAACCGTCGTTCTGTATGCCCACTACGACGTGCAGCCGGCTCCGCCGGATCAAGGCTGGGACACAGACCCGTGGGTTGCGACTCCAAAAGACGGCCGTCTCTATGGACGAGGAGTGGCCGACGACAAGAGCGGCATCATGATCCACGCCGCGAGCATCCGGTGCCTCGGCGACTCTCCCCCGGTTGGGATCCGAATAGTGATCGAGGGCGAAGAGGAAACGATCAGTCATCTCGATCCCTTCGTCGAGGCCCACCCCGAGATGTTCGATTGCGACGCGTTTGTGATCGCGGACATGGGCAATCCGGAAGTGGGCGAGCCGACCCTGACTACCGCGTTGCGCGGGGATGTGTCGTGCACGGTGGCGGTCAGGACGCTCGAGCATCCAGTTCATTCGGGTGTGTTCGGCGGTGCGGCGCCCGACGCGCTCATCGCTTTGATCAAGATCCTTGCAACGCTCCATGACGATGCCGGCAACACGACGGTGACCGGTGTCGAGGGCTATCCATGGACGGGCGCCGATGTGGACGAGGCCGGGTATCGATCGAGCTCGTCGGTGCTGGACGGCGTCGATCTGGTCGGGTCGGGGACGCTCGGTTCCCGCTTGTGGTCGGAGCCCTCCGCAACGGTGATCGGAATAGACGCTCCCACGGTCGACGAGGCCGCCAACATCTTGATCCCCGAGGCACGCGCCAAGGTCTCGCTGCGGATCCCTCCCGGTGCCGACGCGGAAAAGGAGCTGGAACGGCTCGTCGAGCACCTCAGAGCGGCTGCGCCGTGGAACGTTCGAGTCGATCTCCATCCGGTGAAGGCCGGCTGGCCATTCCAGGTCGACCCAGATGGGCGCGTGGTGACAGCTGCGCGGCGCGCTCTCGAGCAGGCTTATGGGAGGCCGAGTACCGACATCGGGTCGGGTGGATCCATCCCTTTGGTTGCAACTTTGCAGGGGGTGTGTCCACGAGCCGAGGTGATCTTGTGGGGAGCCGAGGACCTCGCTCTATCGCGCATACATGCGTCGAACGAGAGTGTCGATCCCGATGAGATCGCGTCGATCATCACGGCCCAGGTTCTTCTGTTCGAGGAGCTCGGCGCTTCTTAGAACACGAGGCCCACGGCGCGCCGCGTTAGCGGCTAGCGCCTTCGGTCCTCTTAGCGCAGCGCCTTGCGATCGATCTTGCCCACGGGCGTCAGTGGAATGGAGTCGACGATCCTGACCTCGCGCGGGTATTTGTACTTGCCGACGCGCGACCGAGCGAACTCGACCAGCTCGTCCGATGTGGCCTCGGCGCCGGCAACCAACTGAACGAAGGCGACCACCTCTTCGCCGTAAGTCTCGTCGGGCTTGCCGATCACCGCTGCCATCGCAACTTGCGGATGCTCGGTGAGCGCGTCCTCGACGTCGCGAGGGTAGACATTGAACCCGCCGCGGATGATCAGGTCTTTCTTGCGATCGACGATCCACAGGTAGTTGTCGTCGTCGACGCGTCCCATATCGCCCGTGTAGAGCCACCCGTCGCGGATCGTGGATGCGGTGGCATCGTCGGCTTTCCAGTAGCCGAGCATCACGGTGCCGGACCGCACGATCACTTCCCCGATCTCACCGGGTGGGACGTCGTTGCGCTCTTCGTCCACGATCCGGAGCTCGCAGCCTTCGACCGGCACACCGACCGACCCCTGCTTGACCCGGTCGGGCGGCATCGTCGAGATGATCGCAGCCGATTCGGTCAGGCCGTAGCCCTCGCGGATCTTCACGCCCGGAACACGTCGCTCGAACTCATGCATCGCGTCCATCGGAAGGGGCGACGCGCCTGAAACGATGAAACGCAGGGAGCTCAGATCGGCTTCCTCCAGAGGCATCGCCAGCAACATCTGGATCATCGAAGGAACCAGTGCCGATAGCTGGACCTGCAACTCGGAAACGAGCTCCAGCCAGCCGTTCGGATCGAACCACCTCATCAGCGCCGCGGTCCCGGGCTCTTGCGCATGCATGCCCACGACCGTCACCAGAAGGCCGTAGGAATGAGACAGCGGCAGTGGTATCAGCGTCCGGGTTATGCCGGGAACGTGGGATCCGGCTTCCGCGCTCTTACCGGCGTGCCACAGATTGGAATGCGACAACATCACGCCCTTGGCGCGGCCCGTCGTGCCTCCCGTGTACATCAGCGCCGCGAGGTCCTCGTCCGCTCGCGGGACTATCTCCCCCGGTTCGGCCTCCTCCAGAGAGGACAAGGGGACGACTCCAGGTTCTTCCGAACCCGTCGAAAGGATCCACTTCAGCGTGTCGACCCCTTCTGCGGCCGCTTTGATGTTCGGCAAGAACTCGGGGCTGGTGACGACTGCTCGAGCTTCGGAGTCCTCCAAGATGAAATGCAGCTCGTCCTGGCTCATCAAGAAGATGGCCGGAGTGATCGCGGCCCCCGCGCGCCACAATCCCGAGTAGCAGATCCCAACGTCGGGAGTGTTCGACATCATCACGACGACTCGGTCACCGGGATCGAGCCCAAGCTCTCGGAAGCCTGTACCGACGCGCCGCGCGCGGTCTAGGAGCTCGCCCGAGCGATGCCACGTGCCCTCGAACCACAGCGCATCGCGGTCACCGAACCGTTCGAAGGACTGCTCCCCCAGCTCTGCGAGGTTGTGCTCGTTCATGCCGCTATCGACTCCGATCTCGCTTCAAAGAAGGACGTTGCCATCACACGCTCGGATGGACGGGAGGTGGCATGCCTTCACTCCCCGGCGTGCGCGGGCCGGGTACTCCACGGAACGAATAGGGCTCGCACAGCCTGCCGGGCTGGCACACGAAAACTTCTCCAGTCTTGCCGGAAGTGATTATCTGCACGACCGACTCGGCTACCTCGTCTGCCTCGAGAAGAGGGAAGCCCGCGGCTCGGAACTCTTCGGCGAAGCCTCCGAGGATCGGAGTGTCCACGAATCCCGGGCACACCGCGTTGATCGTTACACCGTCGGTTGCAAGCTGCTCCGCAACGGCACGCACGAACCCCACCACCGCATGTTTGCTGAGACCGTAGATCGGGTCACCTGGGTACGGGACGAGGCCCGCAAGTGATGCGGTCGTGATGATCGCGCCGCCGCGCTCGATGGCCGGGGCGACCGCCATGACGCCGAACACGACTCCGTCGACGTTGATCGAAAGGGCCCTCCTA
>JBHELU010000018.1:0-4296 GCA_046262955.1 Actinomycetota bacterium
GTGACGTAGCGGTCGGCTCCCATGCTGAGCACCTGAGCGCGGTCGCTTTCGCTGACCTTCGCAGTCAGGACGAGGACCTTGGTCATCATCCGAACACCGGACTCGACCATCTCCTGAAGTACCTCGTAGCCATCGGCGCCCGGCATCATCACGTCCAAGACCAGCAGGTCCGGGGGATTGTCGAGAAGCATGGCAACGGTTTCATCGCCGTCGCCGGCCTCGACGATGTCGTGATCGGTACGCGTCAAAGCGACCCTGACGAGGGCCCTTACGTCCGGATCGTCGTCGGCTATGAGGATGTAGGCCATAGATCAAGCTCTCCGATTCACAAAGGCGGGCTTCCACCGCCACACCCAGTAAATCGGCCCGAAGCCCAGCCCACTTGAGCGCTGGCGGCCCCTAAAGTCCGCCTGCCACGGCGGGGATGATCGAGATCCCGCCCCCGTCGGCCACCTGGGTCTTCAGACCCTCGAGGAACCGGACGTCGTCTTCACCGACGTAGACGTTCACGAAGCGCCTGAGCGAGCCCGCCTCGTCTAGCACGCGGGGCCCGAATCCTGGGAAACGCCGCTCGAGCTCGGCCAGGATCTCGCCCACGCTGCCGTGGGACGCATCGACCTCAGCGGCGCCACCGGTCAGCGATCTGAGCTGAGTTGGGATCTTCACGGTGATGCTCACGAAAGCTCTCCGAGGGCCTTCTCGACTTCTTCGACCGTGGGCCGGATGGTGTGTGAGGGCCGGGTGTCCCCCAGCGCCTCAACCGTCTTCAAACCGATCCCGGTGATCAGAGCGACCGTTTCTTGGTCTGGGGCGATGGCGCCGGATCGAACCAGCTTTTCGAGCGTTGCGATCGTCACGCCCCCAGCGGTCTCAGTGAAGATGCCTTCGGTCCGCGCGAGCAATCTCATACCTTCAAGGACGTCGGCTTCGGGAACGGCAGTGATCGAACCACCACACGACCTCACTTCGCGCAGCGCGTAGTAGCCGTCCGCGGGATTGCCGATGGCGAGCGACTTGGCGATCGTCGAGGGGCGCACGGGCACGACCTCTTCGGCGCCGGCCGCGAAAGCCTGGGCAACCGGCGAACAGCCTTCCGCCTGGGCGCCGTGGAGGGCCGCGTTCGGTCGATCCTCGATCAGACCTACATCGTGTAACTCGCGGAACGCTTTTCCAACTTTGGTGAGAAGCGATCCCGAAGCAACAGGGATAACGACGGCATCGGGGTAGCGCCAGCCGAGCTGTTCTGCAATTTCGAATCCGATCGTCTTGGAGCCTTCCGCGTAATAGGGCCTGACGTTCAGATTGACGAACGCCCATGGGTGCGAACCGGCCAGCTCTGCACAAAGTCGATTGACATCGTCGTAAGTGCCTTCCACCGCGATCAGGCGACCTCCGTATACGGCCGTGGCCGCGACCTTCCCGGCCTCCAGGTCGGAGGGGATGAACACAACGCTTTGCATCCCGGCCGCTGCTGCGTGAGCTGCAACAGCGTTGGCCAGATTCCCAGTCGAAGGACAGGCGGCAACTTCGAAGCCGAAGTAGCGCGCCATCGATAGCGCTACGGATACGACTCGATCCTTGAATGAGTGCGTCGGGTTGGAGCCGTCGTTCTTGATCCACAGTTTCTTGAGACCCAACTCCGCGGCCAGGCGCGGCGCCGGCGTCAGCCTGCTCCACCCCGCGCCGATATCGACTCTTTCGTGCTCGGGAGCCGGTAGCAGCGCCTGATAACGCCACATCGATGCGGGCCCCGCCTCGATCGAGGACCTGCTGGTTGAAGAAGCGATCTCGTCGTAGTCGTAGACGACCTCGAGAGGGCCGAAGCACATCTCGCAAACATGCTCGGGCGCGACCGCGTACTCCCGATCGCACTCACGACAACGCAAGGCTCTTACGTGCTTCATGGGCTTAATTGGATAGCACACGCGGCCCATAACCGCGTGTGCGACTCAAGTGACCGAGTGAAGCTCCGGCGGGGGCGTGGCGCCGTCGTCCGCCGCCGAACCATGAAGGACATGGGCTGCCCAAAGATGAGACCCCGTGACCTTGACCGCCATGACCAAGGGGACCGAGACGATCACCCCCCAGATCCCGAACAACGCGGCCCCCGCGATGAGGGACAGGATCACGGTGACCGCGTGCAGCTGCACCTCACGTCGCAGGAGGCGCGGAGTCAAGAGACGCGACACGACTTGATCTATCGCTATCTCTACCGCTATCGCAGCAAGGCCGAGGAGCCACCCCGAGCTGACCGTAGCTACGAAGAAAGCCACCGCGGCGGCGAGGTAGAGCCCGACATTGGGGATCAGGCTGACGATCCCCGTGATTGCTCCGACGATCAACCAGAACGGAAGTCCGATGGCCCACAGCGCGGCGGACGACAGGACACCGACCGTTATCGCGATCAGCAACTGCCCTCGAAAGAACTCACCGAGGGCCGTGGCGACCTTGGCACCGATCTCAGCAACTTCCGGGCGCGCGCGCTCGGGAACCAGACTGAGCGCGTCTCTTCCTATCTGCGGGAGGTCGATCAACAGATAGAGCGCTATCAGTGGAGCGAGGATGAACACCAGAAGCGTCTCCAGAACCGAGAACCCGATCCTTCCGACGCGACTCGCCGAGCTGGTCAATTGCGAACGGAACCGCTCGGTTATCGCGTCGCACCTAGCAGGCGAAGGACCATGAGACGAGACCGTGCTGTCGACGCCCATCAAGCACGAGAACTGCGCGGTGCTCAAGTGCAGACCCAGATGATCGTCGATCGAGTCGGTGGTGTTGTCGACGAAAGTGACGATCCTGTTCCTGAACGTGGGCCACTGATCTCCGAAATCGCGCGATTGCCGCACGACGAATGGGATCAGAGCGGTGATCGCGATGGCCAGTCCTCCCAAGACGATCACGTATGCCATCAGCGCGCCGCCGACGCGAGGTACGCCGCGCGCTTCCAGGCGATCGACGATGGGCCCGATCAGATAGATGATCAGTAGAGCCAGGACCAGCGGGGGGAAGATCACTCGGATCCGGTAGAGGAGCCACAAGCCGATCGCCGCTAACACGACGATGCCGATGATCGACCACGACGCGATCCCCACGCGCCGCATCCGTTCGCCCAGTGGGAGCCGTGGTGGTCCCGGAGTCACCTCCACCCGGTGAGTATGCCCGACTAGCTGTTCGACACTCTCTTTACAAGCAACTCGGCAGCGCGAGCGACGGCATCGAACGCGTCGCGGCCTTCTTCGAGTTCTGCCAGCGTGACGACTTCCTGCAACCCACGTTCTCGGCAGGCCGATTCGGACAGGTCGCTGCTGCCTACGATCGCCACACAAGGAACACCGTGTGCCTTCGCTCTTTCGACAACACCAGAGAGGACCTTTCCCGAGAAGCTCGCACTATCGAGTCGACCCTCACCGGTGATTACGAGATCGGCGCCCTCGAGTGCATCGTCGAGGCCGGCCGCGGACGCGACGAAGTCGAAGCCCGATGTCAGCTCGGCACCGAAGAACGCGCTCAATCCCGCTCCCATCCCTCCACCGGCACCACCGTGCGAGAGCGTCGCCATGTTCATCCCCAACTGCGCGCTCACAACTTCGAGGAGACGCTCGATCCCACGTTCCAGTCGCGCAACATCGTCAGCATTTGCTCCCTTCTGGGGGCCGAAGACGCGTGCGGCCCCGTCGGGACCGATGAGAGGGTTCGTCACATCGCAAGCTGCAATCACCCGGGCATGCATCGAAGAAGCACCTCGGATGTCGTCCAGCTCTTCGAGTGCGCCGCCGCCGAGCGGCAACGTGTTGCCGTCATCGTCGAAGAACCCCCAGCCGATAGCGCGCGCGGCCCCCGTTCCCCCGTCGGTTGAAGCGCTTCCTCCCACGAAAACGATGATCTCTTCGCTCGCTTTCGATGCAGCAGCTATCAATTCCCCGGTACCGATCGAGGTTGCGTTCAAAGCGTCGGGCTGTTTCATGAGGGCAAGGCCAGATGCGGATGCCATCTCGATCAGCGCACGTCCGTCATCTAGGACGGCGAACGATGCAGGAACGCGTTCTTTGTCGGGACCCGTGACGACCAATTCCGTGCGGATCCCATCGAGATGGCGAAGGACCACATCCATCGAGCCGTCTCCGCCGTCGGCAAGAGGGCACTGGATGCACTCCGCCTCGAGACCAGACCGGGCGATGCCATCGGCCATCGCTTGCGATACGGCGTGGGAGTCGAGGGTCGACTTGAACTTGTCAGGCGCGATCACGATCAGCATGGAGAGCTATCTAGGATACGGAGGTGCAGGACGACCTGAAC
>JBHELU010000019.1:0-3264 GCA_046262955.1 Actinomycetota bacterium
GACCGGGACGATCGTCGCGGTCAAGAAAGGAAGCCGCGTCGCCAAGAAGATGATCCAGCCGAGCGACATCGTGGGCTTGATCTCTTTGCCTCGTTCGGCTCCCACTTTCCGCATGTACCGATGCGCGGCGGGCACGCTTCGTTCGCACAGCTCGAAGAACGAAAGCCTGTCTTCGTCCCAGCCGTGGGTTCGCACCGGAGTCACTTCCAGCGAACCGTTTGCTCGCGTAACGGTCCCCCAGACGGAGACGTACCTCCGCTGGTCATAACCGACGCCGGGATAAGGCCTGATGTGACTGAAGGTCACGTTGACTTTTGTCCCCTCGCCGACGGCGGCCGGCACGGCAGGAGTATCCAACCGGATCACGTTGTGATCGGTATCGATGTGGAAACCCGTTGCAACGTTTACAGGAAAGCCGTCGGGGCCCACATACGCAACAACGGCGTGCTCGAAGGTCGAGATGTCTTCGAAGAGGTCGTTGACCGTCGAATATGCCATCAGGCCCGAACTCCCAGCTCGTGCACCTCAGGGGCCGCGTCGGTTTTCCCCTGACGCCACACCAGTACGCGCAGCGGCGTTATCTCGATCACCGCTCGCTCCCAGAACAGGGGCATCGCGAATCGCTTCTTCACGAGATCTTTGATGATGGGCTCCTTCGCCGTCCACAGCGGCAGCACGCTCTCCCACCCTGAGTGGAAGTCGTCTTCGATCACTCGAGCCGTTCCTTGCACGGTGACGCGATGGAAAGGATCGACTTGGGCCGCGACCGGGTCGGTCACCGTCACGGAGACTTTCGGGTTGCTCTTGATGTGCTCGAGCTTCTTGGAGAAGAGCACGGATGACGTCATGAAGATGTGATGTCCGTCGTACAGAGGGATCAGTGGATAGGTGACCGGCTCGCCGCGTGTGTTCAGAACGGTGAGCTCTGCGACCAGCGCTGCATTGAGTATCGATTCAGCTTCTTCTGGAAGGATTCCCATGATTGCAAAGGATAGGCGCAGGTGAAGTTTTCACTTCTGAACGCGCGACCAACTGATTGAACGGATGTTTAGCTCATTCAATCGTGCGTGCAACACATCGGTGCGCCGTGTGCAGGAAAATGACAACCCATGATCCTCTACAAAGAGTTCGAGACGAAGACTGGGGGCCGTCTCGACATCCTCGATGTGACGGACGATGTCTCGGACACCGTTCAGGAAGCCGGTGTCGAGCACGGATCCGTCTTGATCTTCGCCCCGCACACAACTTGCTGCGTCCTCATCTCGGCACAAACGGCGGGCCTCAAGGAATCGCTGGTCGAAACGCTCGAGGCCATCGCTCCGGTCGACGGCTACTACGCGCACGACGATCTCACCATCCGGACCCAGAACCTGGTCGAGGACGAACCTGCGAACGGTCCCGCGCACATCGCCCACGTGATCCTGGGAAAGGCTTCCGAATCGATTCCCATCCACGATGGGCGGCCGGTCCTGGGGCCGGCTCAGCGCGTTCTAATCGTCGAGCTGGACTGCTCCCGCAAGCGCAGCTACGCGATCCAAGTCATGGGCCGATGAATCAGCCATCGTGGTTGGTAGATGACCTCCTGCGGGTCGAGTCGATACTCCTCGACACTGCAGGGGCGTCACCCCATCCATTAGTCAAAGACCCGGCGCTCCACTTGATCCAAGCCGGGGGAAAGCGGCTTCGTCCGGCTCTCGTTCAAGCGGCAGCGCGTTCGGGCGCTCCGACTCGCGCGACGGATCTCTCTGCGGCGGCCGTCGAGCTGATCCATCTCGCGACGCTGTACCACGACGACGTCGTGGACGAGACGGAAACGCGTCGCGGGGTTGCGACCGTCCACGCTCAATGGGGAACAGAAGTAGCCGTGCTGGTCGGCGACTATCTGTTTGCACAAGGATGTCTGCTTGGTGCGCAAGCCGGCGGGGACGTTCCCAGCATCCTGGCGGCCGCTCTGGCCGACGTCTGTGAGGGACAGATCGTCGAAACCGCGGCCCTCTTCCAATCCGACCGGCGGACCGAGGAATACATCGAGACGGTGACCAAGAAGACCGCAGCATTGTTCGGAGCCGCGTGCGAGATGGGTGCCGTCACGGCCGGAGTGACACCGGAGGTGCGGGCCGCGCTCCTCAGCTACGGGACACACCTCGGGATCGCTTTCCAGATCGTCGACGACCTGCTGGATTTCGTGGGCGACCCCCGAGTGACTGGGAAGACTCCCGGAACCGATCTAGATCAGGGTGTCTACACGCTGCCGGTTCTGATCGCGACGGAGCGCGACGCTTCGTTGAAGTCAGATCTAACGACCGGGGATCATGATCTCGAACGTGTGCTGGACGCGATGCGCCGAACCGGTGCGCTCGAAACTGCGCACGAAACCGCCGGACAGATGGCGGCGACGGCCTTGGGCGCGCTACAAGTACTGCACGTGGGCGAACCACGCACTACGTTGGAGACGATCGTTACCGGGGTGCTGGCACAGACCCCCGAACCACTAACTGCCTAGCCAAGACGGGTTCTGCCGGCGCCCAGTCTCTTGACAAACATGTCCACGAGATGCTCGATGTATTGCCGTTCGTCGGCAGGCAGCAGAGAGCGCCCACCGAGCAGCTCCTGCTCGACAAAGAAGGCCAGCAACGCGTTGAAGAAGATGCGGGCCGACATCGCCGCATCGACCTGGCTTCTGGCTCGCTCCGACATACGGTCGTCCAGGATGCGAGCAAGCTCGGCGATCGATTCGCCGACCGCATCAGCGAAGAACGCTTCTTTCTCCTCGGGGAAGACTTGGACCTCTTGGAGCAGCAGCCGAGTGAGTTCGGTGTTCTGGCGAAGCACATCGAAGAACCCGCGGGCGAGAACGATCAACAACCCTCGCAGATCCAATTGATCGGCAAGGTCGGGCAACGTTCGCAGCAAGGGTAGGAACGAGTACTCCTGGATGATCGCTCGGAAGAGATCGCGTTTCGATGCGAAGTAGTGATAGATGAGCCCTTCGGTTATGCCCGCCGAGCGCGCGATGTCGCGCATCGATGTCCCGTGGAATCCCTTGTGAGCGAACAGATGAAGGCTGGCGGTAAGGATGTCCTCGCGACGGTCTCGCCGCGCCGGGTGCTCCGCACGCCCCTGAGTCATTGCACACGGGGCCCACGGCGCGCTGCGCTAGCGCCTTCGGTCCCCAGTCCCCGCACACGGGCCCCACGGCGCGCTGCGCTAGCGCCTTCGGTCCCCAGTCCCCGCACACGGGGCCCACGGCGCGCTGCGCTAGCG
>JBHELU010000020.1:0-5650 GCA_046262955.1 Actinomycetota bacterium
CGGTGACACAGGTCAGGACAGCCTTTCGGGGAATAGCGGGGACGATCATGAGTGGGGTGGTGACGGAAACGATCGAATGTTAGGGGGTCCCGGCGGGGACGTTCTCAACGGTCGCCGCGCAAGAGGCGGGGGGGACGGGGATGACGCGCTGGTCGGGGACGGTGGCGACGACAGACTTTACGGAGATAACTCAGACAGCCTTGATGGTGGGCCAGGATCCGATTCCTGCACTTCGGGAGGAAATCAGGGAGTCCAGAACTGCGAAAAATCTCCCTAGGACCTGACGTCCATCCTCGGGATGCGCTGCAACGTGTAGGGACTCATCTGTTTTGCGACTAGCGCAGCCGGGTATCTCAGGTAGCTATGGGACTCTTCGACAAACTCAAAGAGAAGGGCCGCGGCATCGTTACCGCGGCGAAGCCGGACGATGGCGTCGCTCCCGCATCCGAGTCAGATGTGCGTGCGCGCTTACACGGCATCTCCGGACAGGGCATCCAGGTTACTGACGAAGGCAACGATGTGATCGTGTCGTGGTCGGCGAAGATTGCCTCTGCCGGTATCGGTGGAGCCGACTACGAATACCTCTACCGGGCGCTGAGGATCGAGCTCGAACCTGCAAAGAACGAAGCATCGGGTATCTGTTTCAAGACGACGACTGAAGCCGAACTGAGCGGTTCGCTCTCGATCTCGAAGAATTGGGAGCGAGGACAGCACGTGGGGTCGGAAACCGTTCATGTGATCGCGTGGCTCGGCCCCCACTACACCGAAGGTGGAGCTGACGACAAAGGCTACAAATTCAGTTGGTCAGACCTTCGAGAGCCCGTGATGGAAGCAATCACGGGTGCCGGCTGGACCTACAAACCTCAGCGGGCCTAGTCGACGCCGCTCAGGGGACCCGGTTCTAGTCGTCCTCAGCCAAGGCGTATCGATTCCGCCCGATCAATTGATGTGGTGGCCGTGTGCGAGGCGATTCAGGTTGCGCAGGATCTTGGGGTTGGTGAGCCACGTCGATGCTCCGTTGGTTGCGAAACGGCAGCCACTGAATTCGACGACGACATCGAGTCTCACTTCATCGGAATACCTGAAACGCAACAGATCGCGGTTCCCGAAGTCCGCGGGGCAGGCGATCGCACCACCCGGTGCCCTGCCGGTTGAATCGAGCTCTCTGACGAGTTCGGACAGGTCGTTGCCGATCACCTCGTGCAGAAGTCGTTGGGAATGCGCCTGATTCGAGGCAAGCACGCCGAAATCGCACAAGTGCAGCACCGCCGGATGATCCGGAACGAGGTTGGTGTAGATGCCGGGTAGGTGCTTCGGAGGTGTCGGATGTTCGTCTTTAGCCGGGAATCGCCGCGGGCAGGGCGGAGCCTCGATAGCCGGCTCTGCTGATGGTGTCGCGCTCGGCTTAGGCCTTGGGCGCAAATCCTCATCATCGGACCTAACACAAGCGGCTGGGAGAAGAGCGCAGAGCACTAAGGCCGCCGCCAGAGATCTCATCGTCGTCACGGCTCTTAGACGGTCCCGCGGCGTGGTGGAGTTCCCGGGCCTGGTACGGCCCGGATGGTGGTTAGCCTCCGGTCGCGATGCGGCGCGGGCGAGGAACCAGCTCACCGCCGCAATTTGGGCAGATCGAGCTCATCTCTGCCGAGCACTCCGGACAGAACGTGCACTCAAAGGTACAGATGACCGCGGCTCCGTCGGGCGCGAGCTCCCTCTTGCAGCGTTCACATATCGTCCGCATCTCCAACATGACTCAAGCATAGAAGCGTGTCATCCATCTTGCGCGGCAGGTTGTGACGTGCTGAGCTGAGCTAAGGACGACGAAAAGGACTTTGGGGATGAGCGATGCGATCGCGACCGCGGTGAACAACGCAGTCCAATATCTGACGGAGCATCCCGACGAGGCTGCGTACACGGACGGCCCTGCTACCGCCACCCTCGAGAGCGGGTTGCGTGTCAATGTCGCGGGCTCCGACGGCGAATCGCTCATTACTGACATGCCGACCAGCGTTGGGGGAGGGAACTCGGCCCCCTCAGCAGGCTGGATGATGCGGGCCGCGATCGCCGCGTGCGAAGCCACCCTCATCGCGATGCGGGCCGCGCAACAGGGCGTTGCCCTCGGCTCGGTTGAAGTAGTCGTCGACAGCAAGTCAGATGACAGGGGCATCCTCGGCATCGACGGTTCCGTCCCCGCGGGCCCCGCCAGCGTGCGCGTCGCAGTGAAGGTGTCGAGCGACTCTTCTGAATCCGACGTCAGGTCGGTCGTCGAGTGGGCGCACGATCATTGCCCAGTCACTGATGCTGTTCGCCGCGCAGTTCCGACCGAGTTGCAGGTCGAAATCAGCGGATGATTTCGTTCTTTGGTCCGTTAGCGTCGGCGACCGCCGTCGCTGAGCGACGATGTTTGACCAAAGAAAAGGATCAGCGCGTGTAGGGATCTTGGCCCGACACGATCTTTCCAACCATCGACGACAACCACTGCGTCGAGGCCGTTTGCAACCCGCCCCCGAACGAGATGCGAGCCACATTTGCAGACCTAAGAGCTGCGAGCGAGCAGCCCGGTAGAAATGTGACGTTTACGGCCCCTCGCACGCCGTCGACGAACTTCTTCACCTCGTCGACATCGGTCAGGAAGGCGGGATAGACGCAGTCAACCCCGGCCTCCAGATAGCGCACCCCGCGCTCGATCGCGACGTCCGTTCGGGAGCTCTCGTCTCCTGCCTCGCGCAGATGGACGTCGATCCGCGCGTTGATAACGATCGGGATCGCGGCATCTGCCGCTGCAGAGCGAACGTCTCGCAAGAAATCGGCTTGTCGGTCTACGTCGATCAGCTCGTTTGATTGTGGGTCTGAGTCCTCGAGGTTGCATCCAACGGCACCGGCATCGACGAGCCGCTCGACCATCTCTTTTGGCTCCAGGTCGTACCCGCGCTCGATGTCCGCGGTGACGGGCACCGATACTGCCCGGGCGACGCGCGCGATCGCTCCGAACATCTCGTCGGGCGGTGTCTTGTGCCCGTCGCCGTACCCAAGCGATTCGGCAACGCCGCGGCTGGTGGTTGCGATGACGGGAAAACCGGCTTCTGCAACCACCGAGGCCGACGCGGCATCCCATGCGTTCGGTAGTACAAGCGGATCGCCTGGGACGTGTAGGGAGCGCAGCCTCTCGGCATCCTTCACGAGCTGGTCGACCGTCACGCCCCAAGGGTAGCCGCTTATCTGCATAAGGAAGAGTGAGGTAACCCGCACCCTCTCCCCGATGCTGCAAACTTGCGGCATGAGCGACGTCCGCTTCGCAAACAACGAGGGCGTCCGCCTCGCCTACAAGGTCGTCGGCGAGGGTCCGGTCAACCTCATGTACGTGCCGATCTGGTTCTCGAACCTGGATCTACTGGACCGCAACCCCGCGATCGCCCGTGGGATCAAGGGGATGTCTCGCTTTTCCCGCTTGATCCTGTGGGACAGACGCGGCGCGGGTCTGTCCGACCGACTCTGCGGCCCGGCGACTTTGGATCAGGGGATCACCGACATGGAGGCCGTGCTCGACGACGCGGGCGTCGAGAAGACCGCACTGATCGGCTATCACGAAGGCGGCACGTTATCGATGCTTATGGCGGCCACTCACCCGGAGCGCGTCTCGCATCTGATCCTTTACTCGTCCTTCGCAACGACCGTCTGGCATCCCGAATATCCCTGGGGGCAAAAGCCAGACGAGCGCGAGCTCGAGGCGGCTTGGCTCAAGGAGAACTGGGCTAGTAGCGAAGCCGCTCAGCTGATCTTTCAAACGGACGAACCGTGGTTGATCGACTGGGGCCGGCAGTGGCTCCGGAACTCGACATCACAAGACGCGCTCGAGATCTTCTACGCCATGCTGGCGGATACCGACGTCCACCGGGTACTGCCATCGATCCGTGTGCCGACCCTGGTGTTGCATAGAGCAGACGACGATCGCATCCCGATCGAGAACAGCCGTCACATCGCCGAAAAGATCCCGAATGCGAAGTACGTCGAGGTACCTGGGGCTGAGAACATCCCGTTCCACGGTGATTGGGACTCGATCCAAGACGAGATCGAAGAGTTCCTGACCGGCGAGCGCCGGGGGCCGGAAGGCGACAGGGTCCTCGCGACCATCCTGATTACCGACATCGTCGGATCTACCAAGAAGGCCGTGGAGGTAGGCGACGCGAAGTGGCGCCGCCTGCTCGACACCCACGATGAGATTGCGGACCGCGTGATCGCTTCCTTCGACGGTCGCCGCGTGAAGAGCACGGGCGACGGGCTCTTGGCGACATTCGACGGTCCCGCTCGCGCGATCAGATGCGCGGTGGCTCTACGACAAGAGATCCAGATCCTCGGGCTCGATCTGCGGGTCGGGCTTCACGCAGGTGAAGTGGAGATCCGAGGCACCGACATCGGTGGCATCGCCGTCCATATCGCGTCGCGTGTGTCGGACATTGCCGAACCCGGCGAGATTCTCGTGTCCGAAGCTTTGCCCCCGTTGGTCGCTGGGTCGGGAATCACGTTCGAACCCCGCGGCTCGGTCGAGTTGACCGGCGTGGAGGGGGAGTGGAGACTGTGCAGCGTTACGAGCGCGCCGCTCTAAACCGAGGGAGAGATCAACCCGCCTTCGTCAGAGCGATGCTGAAGTGCGGGCCTCCCATTGGCCCCATCAAGCGGATCCACAGCATCACGTACATCTCGGTCCCTCGGGCAGTTTCGATGTCGCCGAGGTCGATCACTCGTTGCTCCGGCCACCCAAAGGTTCCCAGAAGGTCGGTTACCTGCCCCTTGGCATTGTCGTCGTTGCCCGACAAGAACACGACGTGATCACCGGGAAGCATCTGCGGAGCGACCATCACATCGGAGCTGATCGTGTTGAAGGTCTTCACGACTTTGGCGGTCGGAAACGCCATCTGGATCTGCTCGCCGAGGCTGTCGCCGTTGCATACTGTCAGCTTCGGCGGGAACCCTTCAGAGAAATCCAGCGGGTTCGATACGTCGATCAAAACCTTGCCGGCCAGGTTGTCGCCCCCCGCTGAATTGAGCGCATCGATCGAGCCCGCCCCCGCCGTCGCGTTGATCACCACGTCTCCGAAGGCAGCGGCATCCTCGAACGTTCCCTCGCTGGCGCCCGAACCTGCCGACTGGGCCCACGCGACGGCTTTCTCGTTGCCCTTTTGACGCGATCCCATCGTCACTTCGTGACGGAGCTCGACCAACTTGGTCGCGAGTGTCTGGCCGACACCGCCCGTGCCGAGGACACCGAACCTCATGAGGTCTCCTTTGTCGAGATGTCTAGAACGCGGGAGCTCAGCCGGTCGCGGCGGGCGTTTTCACCACTAGCGAATCGAGAAGCCGGCGCGTTGCATCCGACACTTGATCGACCGCGTCGTCGAAGACCTCTTGATTGGCCTTTGACGGCTGGCGAAAACCGCTCACCTTGCGAACGAACTGGAGTGCCGCAGCGCGAACTTCGTCATCGTCCGCGGGCACCGCTCCATCGCGAAGAACCTTGATGCTTCTGCACATCGTGGCAGCTTACGACGGCGTGCCGGGAGTCCGAAAGGTGGTTAGGCCCGTCCGCCTCCACGGCGCAAGATCCTCACTTGTCGCATGGATCCCTCCTTGAAATAGGCCACTACCCATATGT
>JBHELU010000021.1:0-3122 GCA_046262955.1 Actinomycetota bacterium
GACCTGAACCTCCTCGGAGACAAGGATGTGATCCAGCTGGCGGCGCGGAGCGCGGGCCGGGAACGAGAATGCGTCGATTGCGGGGCGCAACCCGGCCCCGGTCAGAGCGCCCAGCTCGTCGGGCTCGCGATTGAGGTCCCCCATAAGCACCGCGGGACCGGGTCGGGCCGCGACGATCTCGGCGAGCCGCGCGAGCTGCCTCTCTTGGATCTCGCGATGCTTCTTACGCGACAGGTGCGTAGCCACGATCGCCACCTCAGTCGGAAGCTCGCAGATCAGAGCGACTCGAGGCTCGGAGCCGTCTCCTCCGGGAAGGTCGACGACTTCTGGATCCAGTCGATCACGTGTGGCGATGGCGATCCCGTACTCGCCCCCGGCCCTCAGAACCGTCGCGTGGAAAGAAAGGTGCATCTCGGTTGCCCGCTCGATCTCGGCCACCTGATCCACGCGACCGCTGCGCGGCAGGCCCCGGTCCAGTTCCTGCAGTGCGATTACGCCGGCGTCCAGAGCCTCGATCGCAGCGGCCGCTCGGCCCACATCGACTACTCCATCGAGCCCCTCGCAATGGTGCAGGTTGAACGTCGCAACCTTGAGCAGGGCACGTTCAGCAACCACGTTGCGGCCCCCGGTAGGCGCGAGCGTGTGCGAGCATCGCTTCATGGATTATCAGCCGCCCGGCACTCCCGGCCCGGTGGGTGTCGAACAGACGGGCGACACCTTCTGCTATGCGCATCCGAAGACGCCCACGAAGCTCAGTTGCTCCCGCTGCGGGCGGCCGATCTGCGGTCGATGCGCGATCCCCGCCTCGGTAGGCCAGCACTGCCCGGAATGCGTCGCGGAAGCCCGTCGTTCGGCTCCCCGCGTGCGGAGGATCAACGCATCGGGCTCCCCGGCAACGTTCGCCACGCTTGCGATCCTGGTCGCCGTTTTCATCGTGCAGCTGATCGTGCCCAAGATTGGGCCATTCGACTACCTCTCGGTCCACTTCGGGCTCCTCCAGCGAGCGATCGCAAATAAAGGGCAGATCTACCGGCTGTTCACGCCGATGCTTCTGCACGCCGGGCTTTTGCACATCGCGTTCAACGGATACGCGCTGTTCCTGATCGGGCCATTCGTCGAGAGGATCTTCGGGAGCCGCAGGTTCGTCGGCATCTTCATCGCAACCGGGCTTGTCGGCAGCGCGGTGTCGTACATGTGGGGGCCGTGCAACGAGCTCGGGGTTGGCGCTTCGGGAGCGATCTTCGGATTGCTCGGGTGCCTGGCCGTGTACGTGTACCGGCGGCGAGACAACCCGGCAATGAACATGCTGTGGCGCAACATCGTGTTCATCGTGATCTTGAACGCGATCATCGGCATCGCAGCGAGCGGGCAGATCGACGTTCGCGCGCACGCCGGTGGGTTCGCCGCCGGCCTGATCATGGGTGGGCTGCTCGACGAGCGCGGCGGCCACCCGAGCACGGGACGGCAAGTAGTGGCCTTCGCGGTCGTTCTTGGCCTCGCTGCCCTGCTAACCGCGATCCGCACGGCAACTTTCAGCTGCTGACATGCGCGTGGGAGCCGTAGTCATCGACTGCAACGACCTCGATCGGATGCTCGCGTTCTGGAGCGAGGCGCTCGGTTACGTCCCGCGGCACGAGCCCGAAGTCGATTGGGTCACGCTGAAGGATCCGAGTGGGCGCAACGTCAACGTGTCCCTGCAGAAGGTGCCCGAGCCGCGCACCGGGAAGAACCGCCTACACCTAGATCTCTATTCGACCGACCAAGCCGGCGAGGTCGATCGCCTGATCGGAATCGGCGCCACGAGATTCCCTCGTGAAGCCCAGCCGGGCGAAGACTTCATCGTGCTCGAAGATCCCGAAGGAAACCTGTTCTGCATCATCGACGTCTCGGACTCGCCCGAAGAAGGCTAGTTACCTACAAGTTGCGAGCGGCGATCGTGCCGAGCCACACGGCAGCCAGTCCTGTGGTGACCGAAAGACCCACGTTCAGCACCGCCAGTCCCACGTCGTGGGTCTCGCCCAATTCGAACGTTTCCAAAGCGAACGTCGAGAACGTCGTGTAAGCCCCCAGGAAACCGACAGTCAGAGCGATGCGCAGGTCGGGATGTACCACCAGATGGTGCGTGAACAACGCCACCAGGAACCCCAGGACGAAACACCCCGAGACGTTGATGACGAACGTTCCCCACGGGAATGATTCGTCGACGCGGCTCACCAAACCGGCGACGCCATAGCGCGCCATTGCTCCGAAGAAACCTGCAACCCCAACCCACAGTGCAGTCTTCACGCTCCTGCTCCTTTCTCAGAAGTAGGAGCTATCAGCAGACCGTCTGCGGTTTAGGCGAGCTCCATCGCCCAAAGAGGTTAGGCGTCGGCGATCTCGACGATCCCGTTCTTGATGACGGCTGCTCCGTCGGGGTTGTAAGTCTCGAACCCGTACGTCGTTACGCCGTCCACCGACTCGTCCGTTTCCTTCCACAGCTTCGTGGTGAGCTCTTGTCCGGGAAGAACCGGCTTCGACAGACGCACCCCCAACTTCTTCACGCGGGCCGGGTCCCCACCGGCAAGCCCGTTCACCGCGGCCTTTCCGGCGATCGCCATCGTGCACATGCCGTGCAGGATGATCCCCGGCAGCCCGGCCGAACGAGCAACGTCGTTGTCCAAGTGGATCGGGTTGTGGTCGCCCGATGCTTCGGCATAGCGATACGTCTGGTCGTCGTCGACCTTTGTCGTCTCTTCGTAGACGACCTTTCGCTGCTCTTCGGGTGCCGCAGCCGACTTCGAGCCCGAGCCCGAGCCCCGGATGAACATCGTGCCGCGGACTGCCGCGACAACCTCGCCGACTTGGTTCGTCTCGGTCGCTTTGACGGTGAACGTCTCACCCGTTTCTTTCTGCTCGACGGACTCGAGCACCGTCTGTATCGACAACTTGTCACCGGGACGCAGCGGCTTGTGGAGAACATGCTCTTCGGACCCGTGCACCAAGCGCAACAGGTCGGCTCTCAGATCGGGGTCCATTCCCGCAGCCATGAACGCACCGAAGGCGGGCACCACCGGGAATACCGGTGGAGCAACGGTGTCGGTGCCACCGAGGTAACTGTCGTTCTCGTCGTTTGTGGCCCG
>JBHELU010000022.1:0-3435 GCA_046262955.1 Actinomycetota bacterium
AACAAGTTCTACGTCGACGAGCTTTACGGACGGACGATCGTTCTGCCCGGTAAAGCTTTCGCGACTTTCTGTGCAGGAGTGGTGGACACGTGGGTGATCGATGGAATGGTCACCGGGACGGGTCGATTGGTTGCGGCTTTCGCCGGAGGGATCCGCAAGGTACAGACGGGATACGTGCGTAACTACGCGGCGATCTTCTTCTTCGGCGTCGTAGTGGTGTTCTCGGTGCTGGTAGCGAGAGTGGTCGGCGCATGATCTGGCTCTTGCTCACCATCTTTGCGCCGGCTGTCGGGGCAGTCCTGATCTGCTTCGTCCCTCGCGAACGCAACGATCTTCTGCGCTACGCGGCGCTGGGCGTGACCTTGGTGGCATTTGCACTCTCGATCGGCGTTCTGGTCGATTTCAAAACGGGAGTAGCCGGCTTCCAGGAGGTCACCCACGCGTCGTGGATAAAAGAGTGGGGCATCTCCTTCACGACGGGGATAGACGGCGTCAGCCTATGGATGATCCTTCTGACCACGTTCCTGATGCCGCTCGGTGTTCTTGCATCGTGGTCGATCGATAACCGCGTCAAGCCTTACTTCGTCTTCCTGTTGATCCTCGAGACCGGAATGCTCGGAGTGTTCTCGGCTCTCGACATGTTCCTTTTCTATCTGTTCTGGGAAGCCACGCTCGTCCCGATGTACTTCCTGATCGGCATGTGGGGTTACGGACGCAGGATCTACGCCGCGATGAAGTTCTTCATCTTCACCCTGGTGGGATCGCTCCTCATGCTGGTGGCGATCCTGTTCCTGTACTTCGCCGCGGGTCACAATCCAACGTTCGACTACCGGCAGTTGTTGGGGACGCCGTTGCCCTTGACGACGCAGCGCTTGCTATTCCTCGGCTTCTTCGCGTCGTTCGCCATCAAGGTTCCGCTTGTCCCGCTGCACACGTGGTTGCCCGACGCCCACACTGAAGCACCGACCGCGGGATCCGTGATGCTTGCCGGGATTCTTCTGAAGATGGGCGTGTACGGCTTGATCCGCTTCGGCATCCCGCTGTTCCCCGACGCGGCGCGCGAGCTCGTGCCGTTGCTGATGACGCTTGCGATCGTTGGGATCATCTACGGAGCGCTCGTTGCAGCGATGCAGAAAGATCTCAAGAGGCTGATCGCGTACTCGTCGGTTGCGCACCTGGGATTCATCGTGCTTGGTGTGTTCGTCGGGTCCCTTCAAGGGATGAGCGGCGGCATCTTGCAGATGGTCAACCACGGCCTGTCGACCGGCGCGCTGTTCATGCTGGTCGGGATCCTCTATGACCGGCGACACACTCGTCAGATCTCGGACTTCGGGGGCTTGGCTAAATCGGTTCCCGTCCTGAGCGGCATCTTCTTGTTCGTGCTGCTGTCGTCGGTCGGACTCCCGGGGCTGAACGGGTTCGTGGGTGAGTTCCTGGTTCTCCTCGGCACGTTCTTCCGCTATCGATGGTGGGCTATCCCTGCGACCTTTGGGATCGTCCTTGCCGCCGTCTATCTGTTCTGGGCTTATCAGCGCGTATTCCACGGCCCCATCGACCATGAAGAGAATCGGTCGTTGAGGGATTTGGTTCCGCGCGAGCTCGCGATGCTAGCACCCGTCATCGCGCTGATCGTCTTCATCGGCGTCTACCCCAAACCGTTCCTCGACCGTATCGAGCCGTCGGCCCAACGCGTGGTCAACGAGCTTGCGCATGGTTCGGTTCTTCCCACCGGTAACGTCGCCGAGGTGCCCTGATGCCACTCGAACTTCCCGCCATTCGCATCGCTGGGATCGCTCCCGAGCTGACCCTGTCTGTTGCTGCACTTGTGCTCTTGCTGGTGGCTGCGGTGGCGGGCAAGCGCCTTCCGAGCTGGACACTCCCGGCGATGTCGAGCGTCGGTGTCGTCCTGGCTTGCGTGTTCGCGATCGCTACGTGGCACACCAGCCAGGCGCATACGCAACTGCAGCTCGCCAACATGGTTGCGGTCGACGGCTTCTCGATCTTCGTGAAGATCACGTTGGGAGTGTTCGCACTTCTCACTATCTGGCTCGCGCGCGACTACCTATCGCGTCAAGCGCTAGAGGAAGCCGAGTTCTACGCACTGGTGTTGTTCGCCGTCGCGGGAATGATGCTCATGGCTTCGGCAGCAGACTTGATCCTGATCTTCATCGCACTGGAGACGTTCTCGCTCGCCCTCTATGTCCTGGTCGGTTTCCGCAGGAGCTCGGTCCGCAGCCAGGAAGCAGCGATGAAGTACTTCTTGATGGGATCGTTCTCGTCGGCGTTCTTCCTGCTGGGCATCGCGTTGGTGTTCGGAGCGGTCGGCTCGACCAACCTCTATGGAATGGCCGGCCACCCCGGGATCGCTTCGTTCTTGCAGACCGCTCCCGCGTCGGGTCTGGGTCTGTTGGTCCTCGGGATGGGTTTCCTCATCATCGGCCTAGGCTTCAAGGTTGCTGCCGTGCCGTTCCACATGTGGACGCCGGATGCATATCAAGGCGCGCCTTCGCCGGTCACCGGCTTCATGGCTGCCGGATCGAAGATCGCAGGCTTCGCGGCTCTATTGAGGTTGCTCGACGTCGTGATGTTCCCGCTGCGTTGGGACTGGCGGCCGTTGGTCATCGGGATCGCGATCGTGACGATGATCCTGGGGGCCGCGATCGCCGTCGTGCAGGAAGACGTGAAGCGGATGCTCGCTTATTCGGCCATCGCTCACGCGGGATTCGTGCTGACCGGATTGGTCGCAACGAACGATCGCGGTATCTCCGGAGCGCTCTTCTATCTAGCTACTTACGGGGTGACAGTTCTAGGTGCCTTTGCAGTTGTCTCGATAATCGCCGGCAAAGACGAGCGACGCGTCAACCTCGTGGACTACAAGGGGTTGTTCTACGAACACCCGGTCCTCGCGGGCGCGTTGATGCTTTTCCTGCTGTCACTCGCCGGCGTTCCACCCACGGTCGGATTCGTCGGGAAGCTCGTTGTGTTCGGTGCGGCGGTCCAGGCTGGTTATTGGTGGCTCGCGGTGGCGGGGGTGGTCAGCAGCATGATCGCTGCGTTCTTCTACCTACGGGTGTTGGTCGTCATGTATATGCAGGAGGCCGACGAGCCTCAGATCGCGTGGTCGGGTGGCTCGCTATCCCACGCAGTCATCGGAGTCGCCGCGTTAGCGACGGTCGGCTTGGGCATCGCGTGGGGGCCGCTGATCCACGTTGCCGAAAAAGCAACGATGTTCTTCTCCGCCGGCTAAGCCCCGATCGGGGCCGATGGCGGAGCGGGAGATCCCCGCAGCGCAACAAAGATCCGTGTCATCGATATCAGCGCGGCCAGTTGCAGGATCGGCGGGACCGCGCTTGCGATCGTGAGCCCCCAGTCGTTGATGGACGTCAACTGCGCCAAGAGCTGCAAAACGACCACCGGAAAGATATAGAGAGCCCC
>JBHELU010000023.1:0-4024 GCA_046262955.1 Actinomycetota bacterium
AGCTCGACGCGCTGGACCGCGGCTTGGACCTGGGCATCTGAGATGTCGGCATCCTCGCCTTGCGACCTGCGGATCGCTTCTTCGATCTTCTGCTTCACCTCGTCGGCAGAGACCGAACCTGCCTCGACGGCATCGTCGGCCAACACGATCACGTGATAGCCGTCCTCCGAGTCGTCTTCCCCGCCCTTCGAGGCTTCGAGGAACCCGCCCGGCACGAAGAATGCCTTGCGATCACTCCCACCGACCACGGTGACGACGCCGGGGACGAGCGCGGCCAAGAAGGGGATGTGGTTGCGCATGATCCCGAACTCGCCTTCAGGCGAGCGCGCGATCACCAGGTCCGCGTCTCCGCGGAACACCTCCTGCTCGGGCGAGACGATCGATACCTGCATCAGGCGTTCTTAGCCTCCGCCTCTACTTCTTCGCTGCCGCCCTTCATGTAGAAGGCCTGCTCCGGAACGTCGTCGTACTCGCCCTCGGCGATCGCTTTGAACGACTGGATGGTCTCTGCGACAGGGACGTACTTGCCGGGGATGCCTGTGAACTGCTCGGCAACGAAGAACGGCTGGGAAAGGAACTTCTGGATCTTCCGAGCACGTTGGACCGTGACTTTGTCCTCTTCCGAAAGCTCGTCGATCCCGAGGATGGCGATGATGTCCTGGAGGCTCTTGTACCGCTGCAGGATCTGCTGCACGGTCATCGCGACGTTGTAGTGCTCGTCCCCCACGTAGCGAGGGTCGAGGATCCGCGAGGTCGAGTCGAGCGGATCGACTGCCGGGTAGATCCCCAGCTCCGAGATCGCTCGCGAGAGAACCGTCGTCGCGTCGAGGTGAGCGAAAGTCGTGTGGGGGGCCGGGTCGGTGATGTCGTCGGCCGGGACGTAGATCGCCTGCAACGAGGTGATCGAGCGGCCTTTGGTCGACGTGATCCGCTCCTGCAGCTCGCCCATCTCTTCCGACAGGGTCGGCTGGTAACCGACGGCCGAAGGCATACGGCCGAGAAGCGTCGACACCTCGGAGCCTGCCTGAACGAACCGGAAGATGTTGTCGATGAACAGCAGGACATCCTGGTGCTCGCGATCGCGGAAGTACTCGGCCATCGTCAGGGCACTCAGAGCGACACGCAGGCGCACACCTGGGGGTTCGTCCATCTGCCCGTAGACGAGCGCCGTCTTGTCGATGACGCCCATCTCTTTCATCTCGAGCCACAGGTCGTTGCCCTCGCGGGTGCGCTCGCCGACCCCGGCGAAGACAGACACACCACCGTGCTGCTCGGCGACCCGGTTGATCATCTCGGTGATAACGACGGTCTTGCCGACGCCGGCACCGCCGAACATCCCGATCTTTCCGCCCTGCACGTACGGCTCGAGCAGGTCGATGACCTTGATGCCGGTCTCGAACATCTCGGTCTTCGGTTCGAGCTCCTCGAACGGAGGCGCCTGCCGGTGGATCGGCCACCTTTCGACGTCGGCCGGGACCGTCGATCCGTCGACCGGCTCGCCGAGGACGTTGTAGACGTGGCCCAGCGTCGAGGGACCGACCGGGACGGTGATCGCAGAGCCGGTATTGGTCACCTTTGCCCCGCGCACCAATCCGTCGGTGTTCTTCATGCAGATCGCTTTGACGGTGTTCTCGCCGATGTGCTGGCTGACCTCGGCTGTAATCGTGTCGGTCTTTCCGTCGACGGTTCGATCCACCGTCAGCGCGAAGCCTATCTCGGGAAGTCCGTCGGGCGGGAACTCGACCTCGATGACCGGGCCCGTAATCGTGAGGATGCGTCCCTCAGTCGTCTTCAGGCCCGATGCTCGTTCTTCGGTCATCGCCATCTGTTACCGCCCCTCCTCTTTATCTGATGCGGAGAGCGCCTCGGCGCCGCCCACAACTTCCATGATCTCTGTTGTGATCTCTGCCTGTCGTGCTTGGTTGTAGACACGAGTGAGGTTCTCGATGACCTCATCTGCGTTGTCGGTCGCGGCCTTCATCGCGCGGCGACGTGCCGACAGCTCAGATGCGGCCCCTTCGAGCATCCCTTGGTAGACGGCGCCCTCGACATAGCGCGGAAGAAGTAACCCCAAGATCTCTTCGGGGTCCGGCTCGAACAGATACCCGGCGCTTTGCCCCTCATCCGTGTCCTCATCCGAGTCGAGCTCGTCGGACGCGGGTATCAGTTTCTGAACCTGCGGGGTCTGCGTCAGCGCGGACTTGTACTTCGTGAACGCGAGCCGCACTTCGTCCACCTCGCCATCCGAGAAAGCTTGGCTCGCAGCTCGCGCGACCGCACGTGCGTCATCGATGCCCGGTCGCTCGGAGAACCCTTGCCACGACTCCTCGAAGTCGTAGCCCCGGAAGCGGAAGTAGCTGATGGCTTTCTTTCCGACGGGAAAGATCTTGGCACCCGAAGCATCACCGAGGTCTCGTTCTGCGGCTCGGAGAATGCTCGAGTTGTAAGCGCCGGCAAGCCCTCGATCCGACGAGATGACGATCATCCCGACCTTCGCAGAGCCTTCGCGCTTCTTTAGAAGCGGATGGTCGATGTTGCCCGCGTTCTTGGCGACCGCCGCCATCAGCTTGCGCATCTCTTCGGCATAGGGACGTGCCGCTTCGACCCGCTGCTGGGCTTTGATGATCCGAGAGGACGCGATCAGCTCCATCGCGCGCGTGATCTTCTGGGTCGACTGGACCGAGATGATCCTGCGCTTGATGTCGCGGAGCTGACCTGCCATATGTGACTCCTAGGAAGTCGAGCTTGCCGACGACTCGGTGGTCTCATCGGTGTCGAGCTCTTGCGTGGAGGTGTCGTCGCCGGCTTTGTCCGTCGGAGCTGGGACGCCCTCCTCGGCGGCAACGGTGTCAACCGTCCCGACGCGGTCGGCAAATGTCTCCTTGAACTCACCAACGGCTTTCTTCAGCGCCTCGATCGTGTCGTCTTCGAGCTTGCCGGTGTCCCGGATCGTGTCCGTGAGGCCCGAGTGACGAGCGTGGATGTGCTCGAGGAGACCCTTCTCGAAGTCACGGCACTTATCGACCTCGATGTCGTCCAAGAACCCGTTCGTTGCCGCCCAGATGATGACCACCTGGTCCTCCATCGAGAACGGCGAGTACTGGCGCTGCTTCAGGATCTCGACGGTCCGCTCACCGCGATCGAGCTGAGCCTGCGACGTCTTGTCCAGGTCCGACCCGAACTCGGCGAAGGCCTCGAGCTCACGGAACTGAGCAAGGTCAAGACGCAGACGGCCGGCGACCTGCTTCATAGCTTTCGTCTGAGCGTTGCCGCCGACGCGCGACACCGAGATGCCGACGTTGATCGCCGGGCGAACGCCCGAGAAGAACAGATCGGACTCCAAGAAGATCTGTCCGTCGGTGATCGAGATGACGTTCGTGGGGATGTAAGCCGAGACGTCCCCACCTTTGGTCTCGATGATCGGGAGGGCCGTGAGCGAACCGCCGCCGTTCTCGTCGGACAGCTTCGCGGCGCGCTCGAGCAACCGAGAGTGCAGATAGAAGACGTCGCCCGGATATGCCTCACGGCCCGGGGGACGTCGGAGCAGCAGGGAAAGTTGTCGGTACGCGATCGCTTGCTTAGAAAGATCGTCGTAGACCACCAGCGCGTGCTGACCGTTCTCCATCCAGTGCTGTCCCATCGCGCATCCCGAATACGGAGCGAGATATTGGAAGGGGGCCGGGTCCGAAGCCGGCGCGTTCACGACGACCGTGTATTCGAGAGCGCCGTAATGGTCGAGAGCGGCAACGACCTCAGCGACGGTCGAAGCTTTCTGACCGATGGCCACGTAGATGCACTTGACCGCGCGATCGGTGCCCCACAGCTCGCGCTGATTGATGATCGCGTCGATCGCGATAGCGGTCTTGCCCGTCTGGCGATCGCCGATGATGAGCTGTCGTTGACCTCGACCGATCGGGGTCATGCCGTCGATCGCCTTGATTCCGGTCTGGAGTGGCTCTTTGACCGGCTGACGCGAAGTCACACTGGGCGCTTGCACCTCGAGCGGGCGGCGAGACTCGTACTC
>JBHELU010000024.1:0-4988 GCA_046262955.1 Actinomycetota bacterium
GCGGGAAGGCGATGTTGTCGCCGATCGTCAGCTCGTCGATCAATCCAAGAGTCTGCGGCACGACCGACGTTTCTTGCCATGTCGGCCGGTTGGTCATGTCGATATCTCCGGACAAAGCTCCCGAGTCCGCATGCTCCCACCCGGCAAGGACATTGAGAAGCGTGGTCTTACCCGATCCCGACCGGCCCATCAAAGCGACGAGCTCGCCGGGATAGAGACGGAACGAAACACCGCTAAGTGCGTGGATGGTGTCTGAAGCGGTCGAGTACGACTTGGACAACGAAGTTGCGCGCACGACCTCCGGTCGCTCGCCGAGATTGGGTTCGGAGCGATGCGCCGCGCGCTCGTGCCCGTCGGAATAACCACCACTTCGGTAAGAGGCCACCCCACTTTCGATCTCAACGATGTCGTCCGCTATCGCTGCGACCTCGGGATCGTGGGTAGCAAGGATGAACCCCACTCCGGCTCTTGCTGCGTCGACTATCGCGTCCAGCAGTAGACGGCCCGATTCGGCATCTAGTTCCGCAGTCGGCTCGTCTGCAACGACAAACGGGGGCCTGATTACGAGAGCTTGCGCGAGCGCGGCTCGTTGCTGCTCGCCGCCCGATAGGTCTCCGGGCAGATGGGAGCCTCGATCCGCGAGATCCAACCTGTCCAGGACATCCAGCTCTCTTCGGTGAGGCGCCTCTCTCGCGATGACATCGAGGTTCTGATCGATCGTCAGATACGGGATGAAGTTCTCTTCCGGTCTTTGGAACACGTAGCCGATGAGGTCGTGGCGTACACGGCGTAGTCGTGCAGCGGGCAACCCTCCGATGTCGATGCCGTCGACGCTCACGCGACCGGCGTCGGGCCTGTCGAGTCCGGCGATCACGCGCAGAAGAGAGGACTTGCCGCTCCCCGACGGTCCCATAACGGCAGTTACGCGCCCGGGCCCAAACTCGGCATCGATCGACGTCAGAGCTTTGATGACTCCGGTCGCGGTTACGTAAGTCTTCGAGATTCCAACGCATGCGACGCTGCGCGCCTCAGTCTGCATGTCGCATCGCTTCCGCGAAGTTCGCGCGCTCGGCCGCCACCTGAGCAGCAGTTGCTCCTGCTGCCGACAGCGCGAGACCGCCGATCGCGAGCGGCACGACGTAAGCGATCGATACGCGCAGCAGGGGACCCGGAGGGAGGTCGGGGAGCGGGTCCGCGTAACCGTGGATCAGCGCGGCAGCAGCGACGCCGATCGCGAATCCGAATGCGATGGCACAACCTAGCATCGCGGCCAGTTCTGCGAACGTTGCACTCGACTGCGCGCTTCTCGAAAGACCCATCCGAGAAGACAAAGCCGTTACGACCGCGCGCGAACGCTGGCGCGCCTGGACGTACAGCAGGATCGCGATGGCGGCCAGCAGCGCCGACGCGAATCCGATCGCTTGCAAGATCCGAAAAGTGCGAGTAGCGGCAAGGTATGCGGGTTGCTGCAGAACTTGATCGGTTGTGAGGATGTCGGTGGGGAGGAAGCCCAGGCGACCGAGGGCCGACGTTATCCGAAGGGGATTTCCGCGCACCCAAGTTGGTGTGAACGTCTCGAGATTCCCGACGGGGTCGGTGCCTCCGTTTGCGAGAGCGGCCTTGCTCAAAGAAGTTCGATCGGTGACGATCCAGGGCTTCGTTCCGAAGATGCCCGGGAATGCCGTGGCGCGACCGACTGTGTCGACGGGGATCGATGAACCGTTCAGATCGAGCGTGGACACGGATTGATCGCCGACCACGACCACCGGCAATCGCGGTTCAGGGGGACCGGTTAAGTCGTGGAGCATCTGGTCCAGGGACGTGGAGCTGAAGCTCGGATACCAACGCACGGCAGCAGCAAACGAAGCTGGGTCGATCGCGATCAACCCCACCGACCTTCCGGATGGCCCCACCGAGACGCCGTCGTTGAACTGATAGGCCTGCGTCGAAGGGAACGGAAATGAGTCGGGCAAGTTGTAGCCAGATTGAGTCGAGACCGAGACGTCTCCACCGGTGAACACCGCAGCCTTCGCTTGAGTCGTTTCGTGCATCGACGAGGCCATCGAGCTTCCGTAGGCAGCTATCCCCACTGCGAGCACGGAGCCGACGAGCATCCCGGTCAGAAGGGCTCCCGCCGACGAGAGCCGGCGAACCGCTAGATACATGGACGAGCGAAAGTGTTCGGCGACCCGCCCGACAAGCGCGAGTGCATATCGAAAGACGCGGGCCGCGATGCCGGCAACACCGGACACGAGAAGAAAAGGCACGCCGAGTAGAAGAACGACGTCGCGCAGCGTGCTCCCGCCGTGGGCCGAAAAACGAGCGCTGTCGGTACGCGACCAGTAGAACGCGGCGAGTCCAAGGAGCAGCGGAACGGCTTCCCACATCCAGGTGGATTGCCGGCGAGTAACCGTCCCGGTGACGGTAGTGCGGCTTGTAAGGGCCGCGGTCGTAGCAAAGCCGACGAGCAAGCTCGCCGGGATCGTTGCTGCTGCTAAGAGATAGGGGCGCGCGGTCACGGCAGCGCCGGGGCCGAGCGCGGCAAGGATGCCGAACGCCAACGCATAGCCGGCGACAGCGCCCGTTGCGGCAGGAAGCACAGATTCGACAGTGCTCCTGGCGGCGATCTTGGTCGCGGACCACCCCCGGACTATCAGCAGCCGGAACTCAGCAGCGCGTCGCGTGGACGCATACGCGCACGCGGCGCCGATGGTTACGAGAGCCACCAATGCGGCCGCGCTCGTCACCGAGGTAACCGGCTCTCGAAGGCTGTCGACCTGAGCGCGTGCAGCGTCGATGGCGGTTTGCAGTCCGAATGCCATGTTGGGAAACCCGTAGTGCGTACAGAGAGGACATGCGAGAGCTCTGTAGAGACGTGTCGAAGGATCGGACAGATGATTTTCGAGCGAGTTGAAGCCGTTAGAGAGGCGCTTTACATCGTCGAAGGTCACATGGGAACGCGTTGCGATCGGGTAGTCCCACTGGAAGAACGCAGATGTTTGATGCAGCGCGTGGGCGGCGTGGGTGACGAATGGTCTGCTCCCGATAAGCAACGGTGGCGGCGGATCCGCGATCGGGGACAGCGGGTTGATCTGTTGTTCGAGAGGGCTCCAGAAAGGTGCCAGTTCCGTGTTGATCAGATTCTTGTAGACACCCACGATCGGAACCTGGAAGTGGCGATTCGATGAGGTCAGAGTGAGCTCATCCGATGGACCGACATCGAGCTCGTGAGCGACTACATCGGGGATCCAAACGCCGTTGGTGTTCTCAGGTGAGCCCTCGATTCGAGCGACGTGATCGACGGCGTCCGTGCGGGCAATCATGCGGACGTCGTAGGTGGAGCTCGAAGAATGGGACGTGGCCACCGCCGATGGCGAGATGATCGTCGACACCCGTCGTCCCAGATGAGTGAGGTTGGACGTCGCCCGATCAAGCCGTCGATCGAGGTCGCGGTAGTCGAGCCCGATCGTGCGGCCGGCGGCGCGTCTTTGGAAGAAGTTCGACTGAGAGAGCGAGAAGCCGCTCGTGAACCGGTCGGTTCGAGCGATCGACGAATTGATCGCAGCGTTGGCGGTAGCGGACAGGAACATCGGGCCGGTGACGACGGCGATGGTGAGCAGAGCACTCGCTATCAGTTGGCCGAATAAGAGGCCTCGGAACCGGAGCAGCACGCCGGGGGCCGCCCGCCACAAGGGATTGATCCGCCCGGTCGGCCTCGGCGTCATTCGACCGTCCCGCCCACGTGGGGCTCACGCACCCGAATGTCCTGCTTGGCCCTCACGAGCGCTCCCCGCTCCGATGTTCACGACCGTGCTCCTACTACAGCGATAGTAGCTATACCCCCCGCCCGCTGCCTAGGTTCCACGGGCTCTTTGGCAAGCTTCGACCAGTACCGACGCTCCGTGACGGCCAGAGGTCGAAACTCGGCAGCCGCCTTCGAACCAAGCGGAACGCGCGATTAGAAGAGTCGGCGGCGCCCCAGCGCGGCCTCGACACTCTCGACTACCTCGAGAGGTCGCCGGTGCAATTGCCGCCAGGTAACCCTGATTACCAACCAGCCATGGGCCGCCAAGAGGTTGTAGCGAGTCACGTCGCGATCCCATGCAACCTTTGAACTGTGCCATCTGTAGCTATCGGCTTCGATAATTAGTTTGTTTTCCGGATAGCAAAAATCGGGCCGTGCAAGCCAAGATCCATCCTCAATCACGTCGAACTGTCGCACCGGGCGGGGAAGACCAGCTTCGTCGAGAACTCTGAACAGCCGCGTCTCGAAAAGACTTTCCGCTTGTCTCTCACCGTTCGAACGACTCCGAATGAATTCACGGAGATGCTTGCCTCCACTTTTTGTAGCACCTGCTGATCGCAATTCCATCTCGAGCCTCGGGATCGAGATCAAACGACGAGCCAAAGCGTCATCGAGAACTTCTTCGAGCTCGTTCCTACCGAGCACACTTGCTATGTCAACGGCAGTCCGATGAGCCGTGGTCACCGGGATGCCATCAATTTTGGTGATGGACGAAGCGGGCAGTTGACATTGGTGAACAGTTGCCAGTGCAGAACGCAACCGGCGGCTAGAGATGATTTCGATGGGTCCCTCATCGAAGCGGGCGAATTCCCACAGTGTTCCGGCGGATCGATGGGAGGCCACAGCGTCCCCACCCCAAAGGCAGGCAGCAAAGAGGTCTCCTCGCCACGTTGGTTCAACGCCGGCGGGGAGGTAGATGCCGGGAAGCTGCCGAGTCCACCTTCCGGCGCTGAGTCGTCTATCGATCGCACGCTCAGACATTCCCAGATTGACCGCAACATCACGCGAGATCACCCCGTGGGTGCAAGTGCCCATTCCAAGCACTGTTGATCGGTGGTTGCTGCCGAAGCCGCTTTCTGCACGCTTCCTTATAGACGCCCAGTACGTCAGAAATTGGCGAGCTTCGACAGTTACCTACCAATAAGCGTCGTTGGTTGTCGAAAGTCGATCGAAATTTGGTCGA
>JBHELU010000025.1:0-4053 GCA_046262955.1 Actinomycetota bacterium
TGCCCGTGGCACGGCTTGGTGACGACTCTGCGACCCGGACCGCCAAGGTCCTGTCGCTGCCGACGCGGGCGGCGATCCTGTCTCACCTGCTTCGCTCCGGCCCAAAGACGGTCAAGGAGATAGCCGAGCACTTCGCCATCCACCCCAACGTGGCCCGGGCCCACCTCGATCTGATGGTCGAGGCAGGTTTCCTTGCAACCGAGACCCGCAGGCAGTCAAAGGGTCGTCCGGCGAAGGTGTATTTCACCTGGGAAGGCGAGGCTGCTGCGTTGTCGGAGGCCGGGGTCGACGTCGACGCGAGCCCGTCGAGGACCGTCGACGACTTAGAAGTCGAGCTCCGGATCCTCGAGCGGATCCTCGGCGACGCACAGGGTCAGGCCTCGCGCTTACGTGACTTGATAACCGAGATGAAAGTGACAGGAGCAGACCAAGGAGGAAGAGTAGATGGCTGATTACGCGAACGCCGATGCGCTCGTCGAGACCGATTTCGTGGAGCAGCACCTCGACGATTCGAGCATCGTCCTGGTCGAGGTCGACGAGGATACCCACGCTTACGAAAAGGGCCACATCCCGGGCGCGATAGCGCTCGATTGGGAGAACGAGCTGCACGACACGCCGCGGCGTGAGTTCGTTTCGTCCGAGCAGCTGGCGAAGCTGTTGGGCGAGAAAGGGATCTCGAACGATTCGACGATCGTCCTTTACAGCGGCAACAACAACTGGTTCGCGTCGTACGCGTACTGGCTCTTGAAGTACCGCGGGGTCGAAAACGTGAAGCTGTTGAACGGCGGTCGCAAGAAGTGGGAGCTCGAGAGCAAGCTGCTCACGCAGGACGAACCCAATCGCCAACCCGCCAGCTACACGATCGGCTCCGAGCGGCCGGAGTTGCGGATCTTCCGCGACGAGGTCCTGAAGCGCGTTGAGGGCCCGGCCGCATGGGTGGACGTGCGCTCTCCGGAGGAGTTCCGCGGCGAGCTGCTTGCGCCTCCGCACCTTCCTCAAGAGCAAGCACAGGTTCCCGGCCACATCCCGGGCGCCTCGAACATCACGTGGTCGAAGACCGTCAAGGATGACGGCAGCTTCAAGCCCGCCGACGAATTGGTTGAGCTCTACAAAGCAGAAGGCATCACTTCGGACAAAGAAGTTGTTGCCTACTGCCGTATCGGCGAGCGTTCGTCGCACTCCTGGTTCGTGCTGCGCGAGCTGCTCGGCTTCGAAAACGTGCGCAACTACGACGGTTCGTGGACCGAGTACGGAAGCCTCGTCGGAGTACCGATCGAGAAGTAGCTCGTTCGTATTTGACGATCAACTAGCGGCCCCGGTTTCCCGGGGGCCGTTTCTTTTCTGCCGGGTACGTAGAAGTGCCTATGGAAGAATCTTCCTGGCCCCGTACGATGAGTCGGTCGCTTTGTTTGGTCCTAGCTTGCTGCGGGAGGACCGATGATCACTCACTGCTCCATCTGCGGTCGGTCACTTCAGGGACTGCGTGTCCTGACCTACGAGAACGTCGTCTTGAGCTCGGACGGCGCCCGGATGATCGCGGGCTCCGAGCTTTCCGAGTCCACGTGGCGAGTGTTCTGCAGCAACGGCCACGAGGTGGGGGCAGGTGAAGTGATCTCGCTCGACGAGCGCAAAGCCGCCGAGGAGCAATCCGAGGAACTGTACGAAGAAGAGGTCGAACCCAACGCCGTCGGAGGACTGAGCTAAGGTTCCGCCGCTCGTATCTTCTAGGTCGTGCACTCGATCGATCCCGGGCATCCCGATTCGACCATGCGGCCGGCGGGCTCGAAGGCCGAAGCTCGTGCCGCGCAGTGGTGTGCGGCGCAGCTCTCGTCATATGGATACGAGGTCGAGGTCGACGAGTTTCTGTCGCGGACCTCAGTCGCTCCGTGGATCGCGGTCGATCTATCGGTCGCTGCGATCGCAGGTCTGCTTCTTGGGATCGTTCCTCTTCTGTCGTTCGCGCTCGGAGCGATTGCCCTGGTCCTCTACGCTCGTGATGTCGAAGGTCGCGCCCCCCTCGCGGCTCGCCGGATCACCAGCAGCAATGTGGTCGCGACTACACCTCGAGCTCCCCGCATAGTGGTCTTCGCCGGGCTGGATGGGTTCCAGGGGTGGTCGGCTTGGCATGGCTCGCTTGGACGGAAACTCCGCTCGGCAACGTTGGTCGTTCACTTCATCCTGATCGTGATTCCTGCGATCGCGGGGGCTGTATGGATCTTCGGAGCACACAGCCACGTTCGCGTCGAACTGCTGGGCGCGCTCCTTGCCGTTGTGCTGATCGCGGCTTCGGCATGGATCTGCACGCACGACTCGCTCCCGGAGGATCTGAGCAAAGACATTCCCGTGCAAACCGCTTTGAGAGTGGGGGAGCTCCACCTTCCGGATGTGTGGATCGTTCTTGGCGGAGCGTCCGGCGCAGGCAACGAAGGGATCCAAGCTTTGCTTCACCTACGTGGCGAGCAGATCGGGAGTGCCTCGATCCTTGCCCTCGAACAAGTGGGGAAGGGTCCTGTGATGGCGATCGAACAAGAAGGCGTGTTGAAACTACGACGGGCGCACGGAGCACTGGTTCAAGCTGCAGAAGATGCTGGAGCAGAAGTCGCGGACTGGCGTACCACCCCGACTGACGGCGGCGTCGCGCTTGCTCGTCACTTCAGAGCGATGACCTTGTTACTCGGCTCTGGAGACGAGCCTGATCCCGAAAGTCGGATGCTCGCGATGGTGCGAAGCATCATCATCGCGTCTCGGAGCGCGTGAACGATGCGGATATCGGTGGTGTGCTTTGGCGGGCTTCGCGAGCGAGTCCCCGGCACGGAGCACGGCCCGGTCGACCTCGACATAGCGGAGGGCATCTCGGTTGGAGACCTCGTAGACAAACTTTCGATCCCGCGCTCGCTTGCATCGATGGTGCTGATCGACGGTGACCAGGCTCGATTCGAGGATCCGGTGTTGGAAGGCGTAGAGGTAACCTTGATGCCACCGTTCGCCGGTGGTGCTAGCTAGGAGGGACTCCTTATGGCCGAAACCGCACGCACCCCTTCCCGCTCTCGCTCGAAGGCGAAGAGTCCGACAACGCTGAAGTCTTTCGATCCTCGTCACGGAACGGTGCTCGACGAGATCAGGACGGTGTCGCCCGGTGAAGTGGCAGACATCGTTGCCCAGGCGCGAAAGGTTCAGCCCGAGTGGGCCGCGATACCGCCCGCGGGTCGCGCGCGCATGCTGTCGCAGGTCCGCCACCGCATCTACGAGCTCAAAGACGAGATCGTCCGGACCGTTGCTGCCGAATGTGGCAAGCCTGAATTCGAAGCCCTCGGTCACGATGTCCTGCCACCGCTACTTGCACTGACCACGTACGAGCAGACGGCCGCACGCTTCCTGAAGCCACGCCGGGTGAGCGGGATCTCGAAGCCCCGGCTTGCCAAGATGATGCTGAGCGCGCAGTCGAGGGTCGAATACCGGCCTTTTGGAGTCGTCGGGTGCATCACACCCTGGAACTATCCGATCACCAACTGCTTCCTTGCGTTCCTGCCGGCTCTGGTCGCCGGCAACGCAGTGGTGATCAAACCCTCGGAAGTCACGCCGGCGTGCGGCGAGCTGATCCGCGCGATCCTCGACCCCTTGCCGTCGGGCGTTGCGTCGGTGATCCAGGGCGGAGGAGACGTGGGGGCCGCGCTGGTCGATGCTCCGTGCGACAAGATCTCGTTCGTCGGTTCTCCGCCGACCGGTCGCAAGATCTGCGAGGCCGCCGCCAAGCATCTGACCCCCGTTGTTATGGAGCTCGGGGGCAAGGACGCTGCGATCGTGTGCGAGGACGCGGACATCGACAACGCGTCGTCGGGGATCCTGTGGGGCTCGTTCTTCAATGCGGGGCAGACGTGTTGCTCGATCGAGCGGACCTACGTGGTCGATTCCATCGCTGATCGGTTCGAAGACGAGCTGATCGGCAAGCTCGGCAAGGTTCGGTACGCGACCGATGATGCCGAGATCGGAAGCCTCACGTTCTCACGTCAACTCGACATCGTGTCTTCACAGGTCAAGGACGCTCTCGAGAAG
>JBHELU010000026.1:0-2985 GCA_046262955.1 Actinomycetota bacterium
CCCCAGGGCAGCTTCAGGCAGCAGCCGATAGCCTGAATGGGAGACCACGCAAGACTCTGGACGCTTCCACTCCCGCGGAGAAGTTCGCCGAACTTGTTGCGATGACCGTTTGAATCCGCCCTCCGTTTGAGCGAAAAGAACGAGACCGGTGGCGTTTAGCTACTTGTCGTAGAAGCTTCCGCTGTATTTCAGGATGTCGATGCCGCGCGCATAGTCGATCGCGTAGACGATCCGGTCGCTCACCCAGAAGTCGGCTGAAGTCGAACCAGAGAAGGGCATGAAGTAACCGACTTCGTGGATCTGCCCATCGTGAGTGATGTGCAGGAAACGCGAGCCGTGCTCGTAGAAGCCCGCTGCGACCAAACCACCGTTGTGATACGTCGGATGTTGTTGGAACCAGTGAGCCGAGCACCCCAGCACGTTTGCTGCCGGCTTCCCGTCCGTCTCTGTCCCATTCTCGACGTGATACGAGTCGATCACTTTGAACTGATGGGTCTTTTGCCAGTCGTTCGCGGACCATGTCCAGAAAGCCCCCGGCGGACGCACGCCACCCGGGTCTTCGCACCGCGGGTGCCCGTTGGTCTCGGTCGAGAGTAAGAAAAAGTCGTCGTTGCCTGAGTCGGGCCACAGGTTGGAGTGAACCGGGAGCGTGACGTTGGGGTCCTTCACGCGGCCCGAAGCAAGGAGTTTCGGGTGCAGCGGGTTGGTCGTATCAAGCAACATGATCGGATACGACGACGTGAGCACTCGTCCGGGAGTGATCTCGGTCTCGTCGTGCGTGCTCGATGCAGGAAGGCCTTTCAGCCAGTTCCCGGCATCTTTCGGATGGGTCGGGTCGCGAAGATCGATGATCGTTCCGCTCGACCCGTAGAGCCATTTGCAGTTGTCGAGGCAACTCATCGTGTGGTTGCCCCCATTCAACAGAGTGGCCAGCAGCACCGGGTTCGTCTTGTCTTCGATGTCGTAGACGTAGAGATCCGAGTAGGGGAGTTGCTGAGAGAAGATCAGGATCTTGCCGTTGGTCGACACGTCCTCGTTCTCGAAGCGGAACGGCGACCCGGTATCGGGAACGTCTTTGGCGAAAGGCGTCTGGGACATCAGCTTGGGGTTCGTGGCATTCGAGACGTCGTAGATAGAGAACGTCTTCCAGCTCGTGAAGTACATGTATTTGCCGATGATGCGCGCCCCGGTCTCAGTGCCCACCTCGAAAGGCAGGAACTTCAACCACTTCACGTTCGACGAGCTAACGCCGCCCTCCGAGGTACCGGCAGATGCAGGGCCGAAGGTAGTGATTGCGAGCACGCACACGGTGATTGCGGCAAGGATCCGTCTCATTGCCCCTCCCCAGTCGGGCTGCGACCGTCACAGAAGGCTTCTCTCCCCGGGACCCCTAACCCTTTCGAGCTCCTCGTACACTTTTGCGCCGTGACCGACCTGCCTGCGCTCGATTCGCTGGACGTTGCAGGGACCCGCGTGCTCGTCCGATCGGACTTGAACGTCCCATTGCGGGACGGGGCGATCTCGGACGACATGAGGATCCGAGCCGCCCTGCCGACGATCAAGAAGCTGCTCTCGTCCGGGGCCCAAGTGGTCGTCTGCTCCCACCTCGGTCGCCCCAAGGGGAAGGTGGTGGAAGACCTGAGCCTGGCCCCCGTGCGGGCGCGGCTCGAGGAGCTGCTAGATCGACCGGTCACTTTGGCGGACGACGTTGTCGGTGACAGCGCCCGCGAAGCATGTGCTTCCGATGACGAAGTCGTGCTGCTCGAAAACCTCCGGTTCGAGCCGGGCGAAGAGAAGAACGATCCCGACTTCGCGGATGCGTTGAGCTCTCTCGGAAAGCGTTACGTCGACGATGCGTTCGGGGCCGCCCACCGCGCTCACGCATCGATCGTCGGCCCTCCCAAGGAGCTGCCCAGTGCGGCCGGATTGTTGCTGCAGGACGAGGTCGACAAGCTCTCCAGATTGCTGGACGGCGCGGAGCATCCGTACATCGGCATCCTCGGGGGAGCCAAGGTTTCAGACAAGCTTGCCGTGATCGACAACCTGCTCGAACGGGTCGACGCTTTGTGTATCGGGGGAGCGATGGCGTTCACCTTGCTCGCGGCGAAGGGTGAGCCCGTAGGTAACTCGCTCGTCGAACGAGATCGCCCGGATGAGGTTGCTCAGATGCTGAAACATGCTGAAGCGCGCAACGTTGCTATCCATCTGCCCACAGACGTCGTCGCGGCCGACTCAACGGACGAAGGCGCGGACCACGCGATCGCAACCCTCGAACACATCGGAGACCGAATGGGCGTCGACATCGGCCCCCGATCGGCGCGCGACTTCGCTGCCGCGATAGACGGCGCACGAACGGTCTTGTGGAACGGCCCGATGGGCATCTTCGAGATCGACGACTACGCGAAGGGCACGAAGACAGTTGCCCAAGCCGTGGCCGGAGCAACGAAGAACGGCGCGTATACGGTGGTTGGAGGCGGAGACTCGGCCGCTGCATTGCGGGCTCTCGGCATGGAGGGCGACGTGACCCACCTCTCGACGGGTGGAGGTGCGTCTCTCGAGTTCCTCGAGGGCAAAGACCTGCCGGGTATCGCCGCCCTTCGCTCTGCAAAGAGTTCGCACTAGACCGGAAGAGGAGAGATGAGAACACCGATCATCGCCGGCAACTGGAAGATGAACGAGACCCACCTCGAAGCCATGCGGCTCGTCCAGCAACTCGCGCACGAGCTTGCGGGGCACGACTATGAAGCGTGCGAGGTCGTCGTTTGCCCACCATTCACTTCGTTGCGCACGATCCAGACGCTGATCGACTCCGACAGATACAGCTTCGGCTTGGGCGCGCAGAACATGCACTTCGAGGCGTCCGGAGCATTCACGGGCGAGGTATCTCCGGGGATGCTGGCCGCCCTCGACGTCGACTACATCATCTTGGGCCACTCCGAGCGCCGCGAGATCTTCGGCGAGACCGACGAGAACGTGAATAAGAAG
>JBHELU010000027.1:0-9892 GCA_046262955.1 Actinomycetota bacterium
ATAAGAATCCCGATTCCGCACTTGGCGGAGCCACAGCGCGCCGTGGCGCTCATGTGAAAGAGTCGAGAGCGTGTCCTATCTAGATGAGTTGATCGCATCGACGCGCTTGCGTGTGGACGAAACGCGGGCTCGCACGACCGACCACCAGCTGAACGCGGCGATGGCCGCGGCCCCCGCGGTCCGCTCACTCAGAAAAGCCCTGACGGGGACGGAGCTGCGCTTGATCGCCGAGATAAAGCGTGCGTCGCCCACGGCGGGCGAGATCGCACCCGGCCTCGATGCGGCTGCAGCGGCGGAGGCGTACGCCCGCGGCGGAGCCTCCGCACTTTCGGTTCTGACCGAGCCAGAGAAGTTCAAGGGCTCGCTGGATGACATCCGCGCTGCGCGCGGAGCGGGAGTGCCGGTTCTGCGGAAGGACTTCATCGTCGATGAGCTCCAAGTACGTGAGTCCCGTGGCGCGGGAGCAGACGCGATCCTGCTGATCGTGCGGGCTCTGGGTAACGAACTGAGAGCGCTGTACGAATCAGCCGAGCAACATGGGATGGAATGTCTCGTAGAGGTATTCGATGAGAACGACGTCGAGCGTGCCCTCGAGATCGGTGCGGCGATCGTGGGGGTCAATCACCGGGATCTGGAGACGTTCGAGGTCGATCCCGATCGAACGTTGAAGCTTGCCCCGATGATCCCCGACGAAGTTGTCCTCGTGGGATTGTCCGGAGTGAAGTCTCGTGACGACGTTAAACGTCTGGCCGACGCGGGGGCGCGGGCGGTTTTGGTCGGCGAGGCCCTGGGGCGTTCGGGAAGTCCCGAAGCCACCGTGCGCGAGCTGTTGGGGGCCGCATGAAAGCCGAAGCTCCGGGCCGCTTCGGTGAGTTCGGCGGCCGTTACGTCCCCGAAGCACTGATCCCAGCGCTCGACGAGCTCGAACGCGCGTGGGAGGAAGCGCGTGAGGACACCGAATTCACCACCGAGCTCGACCGCCTGTACGCAACGGTTATCGGCCGCCCCACGCCGATCTATGACGCCCAGCGCCTGGCCGAGCGAGTGGGCGCGCGGGTACTCCTGAAGCGGGAGGACCTCGCGCACACGGGCGCTCACAAGATCAACAACACGATGGGGCAGGTGCTGCTGGCTCAGCGGATGGGAAAGACCCGAATCATCGCCGAGACGGGGGCGGGGCAACACGGTGTTGCGACGGCGACCGCGGCTGCGTATTTCGGGCTGCCTTGTGTTGTGTACATGGGCGCGGTAGACGTCAAGAGACAGCATCTGAATGTCGTGCGCATGGAGATGCTCGGCGCGACCGTCGTTCCCGTCGAAGCCGGGTCGGCGACTCTGAAAGATGCGATCAACGAGGCACTGCGTGACTGGGTCACTAACGTTGAGGACACCCACTACGTGATCGGTTCCGTTGTAGGCCCGCATCCCTATCCGGAGCTCGTCGCCAGCCTCCAATCTGTCATCGGTCAAGAGGCGCGGGCCCAAGCCCTTGAACTTGCCGGCCGGTTGCCGGACGCGGTGGTTGCTTGCGTCGGGGGTGGCTCCAATGCGATCGGCTTGTTCCGCGGATTTGTGCGCGACGACGATGTCGAACTGATCGGGATCGAGGCTGCCGGTGAGGGCTTGAACGGTCGTCACGGCGCGTCGATCACAGCGGGAGAGCCCGGCGTGCTGCATGGTGCTCGGAGCTTGCTGTTGCAGAACGAACAGGGACTGATTACGGAAGCGCACTCGATCTCGGCCGGGCTCGACTATCCAGGTGTGGGACCGGAGCACGCGTGGCTCGCGAGTACGGGGCGAGCGCGTTACGAAGCGGTGACCGATGCGCAGGCTTTGGACGCGTTCGGCGTTCTCGCCAGAACGGAGGGGATCGTCCCGGCCCTCGAGCCGTCCCACGCGATCGCATGGATCCTCGAACATGCATCCGATTACGAGCTCGTGCTGGTCGGTCTCTCGGGCCGCGGAGACAAAGACGTCGCAACCGTCGCTGAAACGTTGACGTGACCGAGCTTGCTCGTGCGCTCGAGACCGCGCGTGCCAAGCGGAAACTGCTGGTCCCTTACGTGATGGGTGGGATCCCCGATGCCGGAGCGTTCCCGAGCGTCCTCGATGCTCTGACCCCGTTTGCAGACGCGATAGAGGTGGGCCTTCCATTCTCCGACCCTTTGATGGACGGGCCCGTGATCGCGGCGGCAGGGGAGCGCGCGATCGAAGAAGGAACGGGCCCTCTCGATGCGCTGGAGCTCTCGAGCAAGAACATCGGGCATCGGGTCGCCATGACTTACTACAACCCGATCCATAGATTGGGCGAGAGCGCCTTCTGCTCGCGTGCAGCGTCGTGCGGTTTCGCGGGGTTGATCGTTCCCGACCTTCCATTAGAGGAGTCCGAGAGCTTGCGCGCAGCATGCGCCGAGGAAGGACTCGCCTGGATCCCTCTGGTTGCTCCCACATCGCCGCCCGATCGGGTTGCTCGGATAGTCGAAACCGCTACAGGATTCGTGTACGCCGTCTCGACACTGGGAGTCACCGGCACGCGCGACAGTTTGTCGGATCGTGCCGCTGCAGTTGTCGAGAAGGTGAGGGCCGCGACCGATGCACCCGTTCTCGTGGGGATCGGCGTTTCCACTCCCGACCAAGCGCGCACGGCTGCCGAGGTTGCCGACGGTGTTGTGATCGGCAGCGCGGTCGTTCGGCGCGTCGTCGATGAAGGAACCGAAGCCGCAGCCGCTTTCCTTGCCGACGTCAGGAATGCGCTAGACGGATAGTTACGTACAAGTACGTATCACCCCTAGCCCTACGATGCCGATGACCCAAGTAGCTGTCCAAGCTGCTTTGACTCACGGGAGGGAGGGGAACGATGCGTCAGATTCGAGTGCAGGTCAGGCGCCGGCCGAGGCCTTGACGAGCCGGTCGCTCGCCGCAATCTCGGAGCGAACGTGCGTTCCGCTCTGGGTCCAAAGCCGCTAAAACAAGCAAAAGCCGTTTCGAAAACGAACACAGGTTCGTAGTCGAAACGGTTTTTGCGCGCGTGTGGGGCAAACCTGTCACACACCTTCCTTACGTTGGCTTCATGCAACTTCCCCTTTTCGGCGCGCCGTGACGCGCTCGAAAGCCGAACTCGACCGAGTTCGAGCGCTGGTCGCCGCCGGCCGAAACGACAGCGAGATCAGTCGCATGACAGGGATCTCCAGGACGACGATCCGTGACTGGCGCAACTACAAAGGTCTTGCTCGGCCCCGGCAACTTCCTCTGCCCCTTGGCGCACTAATGCGTCATCGTTATGGCGGATCCCAAACCCTCTGTCCACGCTGCGATTTTGCTCCGCTCGACGAAGAGCTTTTTGCCTATCTCCTGGGGATGTACTTGGGAGATGGATGCCTGACCCCACTTCCCCGGGACGTCTACAAGCTCCGCATCGTCTGCGATTACTTCTACCCGAGCATCGTCGGGGAGTGCCTGCGTGCGATCGATTGGGTATTCGTTGGCGACGAGCCTCGTGGAAGATGATCTCGATCACGCGCCGGCCGGACGTCGAGAAACTCGACCTTTTCGTCGGACCAAAGGCTTAGCTAAGCGGCGACACACCTCTCTAGAATGAGCGTTGCGCCGGGGAGGCGGAATGGCAGACGCCATCGATTCAAAATCGATTGTCCGAGAGGGCGTGCGGGTTCGAGTCCCGCCCCCGGCACGAAAAGGCTCAAACCCGGCCCTCTTATAGATTGCTCCCCATGAGCATCGCCAAGAGCCTCGCCGACCTCAACCAGAAGATCGCGAAAGCCGAGGCGGACCTGAGAATCATCGAGGAGCAGGTTCTCTTCCAGATGGACGTCGTCGAAGATCTGAAGACCAGAGCCCTCGTGGCCGAGACTCCGCTGGCCGATCGCGAGTACCGGGTCGCACGCGACGATTACGCACGGCTCCAGCGACAGCGCGACGAAGGACTCAAAGCGATCGCCGACCTCAAGAATGAACAGGACAAATTGCTCGACCGGATGACGTCGTGAGCGACGCGCAAAAGATCTCGGTGCTCGTTGCAGAAGACGAAGCGATCATCCGCCTCGATCTGAAGGAGATGCTCGAAGAAGAAGGGATGGTCGTTGTCGCCGAGGCTGCAGACGGCGACGCAGCGGTGCGGCTCGCCCGCGAGAAGCGACCGGATCTCGTAATCATGGACATCAAGATGCCCGGCACTGACGGACTCACCGCGGCGGAAACGATCGCGTCTGAGGGACTGGGAGCCGTTCTTATTCTCACCGCTTTCTCGCAGCGAGACCTGATCCAACGTGCGGCGGAGGCCGGCGCGATGGGATACCTCGTCAAGCCGTTCCAGAAGGAAGATCTCCTGCCTGCGATCGAGATCGCCCTTTCCCGTTACACCGAGCTCTCGGCTGTGAAGCAAGAGTCAAAGGGACTTGCCGAACAGCTCGAGTCGAGAAAGCTCATTGATCGAGCCAAGGGGAAACTGATTGACCGCCACTCGATGACCGAAGCGGAAGCATTCCGGCACATCCAGAAGCGCGCTATGGACGAGCGCAGATCCATGCGAGCGATCGCTCAGGAGATCCTCGATACGGAGGGCGCTCTGCCCTCCGCTCCGGCCCCCACGGAGCACTGACTATCGCAACCCTGGATCGACCTGGGCTCCTCCTACACGCGTAGTAGCAGGTCTTTCGCAAAGCCGTGCGAGCTTCGAAGCTGCTGGTTAGACTGTCGCCTCGCTTCCCGCCCGGGAGGCGCGCGGGGAGGCATGTCTTCGATGGACGAAGGCCCTGAGACCTGGAACAAGGGGGAAGTATGAGTAGAGGCAAGTGGTTCTCTCTGGGCACCGCCCTTTTGGCGTTCGCCCTTGTCGCTGCTGCATGTGGTGGCGGCAACGACAATACCAAGAGCGCGAACGGTGGGACCCAGAACTGCACGTGGACGATCGGCACCATCGGTGCTCTGTCCGGCGACTACGCCACGATCGGTGTACCGATCGAGCAGGGTGTCGAGATCGCCGTCGACCAGGCCAACACAGCCGGCGACGTTCCTTGCAAGCTGACGATCGACAAGCAGGACAGCCAAGGTGACCCGAACCAGGCTGCACCGCTTGCACGCCAGCTCGTTCAGGACCAGAACCTCGTAGGGATCATCGGGCCATATTTCTCCGGTGAGACGCTGGCTACCGGAAAGATCTTCAGTTCTGCGGGCGTTCCGTTCATCACGGCGTCGGCTACGAACGCGACGATTCAGGACCAAGGTTTCTCGACGTTCTTCCGCGCGGTTGCGAACGACGACGTTCAGGGACCGACGGCAGCTGCGTACATCGAGAAGGTCCTCAAGCCGTCGACCGTCACCGTCATCGACGACCAGTCGGACTATGGCAAGAGCCTTGCCGAGACGGTTGCGAGCAAGCTGAAGTCCGCGGGCGTCACCGTTCAGGGTCCGCTTGTCATCGACCCCACCGAGACGGACTACTCAGCGGTCGTCTCGCAGGTGAAGAACAACAACCCCGATGTCGTCTACTTCGGTGGCTACTCGGCACAGGCGGGTCCGCTCGACCTGCAGCTCAGCCAGGCCGGGGTCAAAGGTCAGTTCTTCTCGGACGACGGCACCAAGGACTCAGCTTTCGGAGGTCTTGCCAAGACGGCGGCGGAGGGTGCGCTCGTTACGTGCCCGTGTGCCGACCCGACCAAGCTGCCTGCGGCAAGCGACTTCGTCGACGCGATCAAGGCGAAGTTCAACCGCACCCCTGGGGCGTTTGCAGCAGACGCCTTCGACGCAACGAACCTGATCATCGCCTCGCTCAAGCAGGAGAGCTCGAGTGACGATGTGACGGCCATTCGGGGTGACATCGTGAGCTACCTGCAGGGCCTCAACGCCGCTCAGGGGATCACGAAGACGTACACCTTCGACGACAAGGGCGAAGTAGTGGTCGACCCGTTGAAGGACATCTGGGTCTATAAGTGGAGCGACGCGGCCAAGGACTTCGTGTCCATCGGCCCGGCCTCGCAGGTGATCGGAGGCTGATAACGGCTTAACGAGGGAGGGGGCGCAAGCCCCCTCCCTTTCGGTTTTAACGACGGGGCACAAGCTCAACAAGGCGGGGGGACTGCTTGCACTGCAACGCCGGACTGATCGGCCCGACGTTCGTAACTGGATTGATCCTCGGTTTTCTCTACGCCCTCATAGCGCTGGGCTACACCATGGTCTATGGGGTGCTGAAGCTCATCAACTTCGCCCACGACTCGATATTCATGTTGGGCGGCGTCGCGGTCTTCTACGTCTTCGGCAGTTTCATAACGATCACGCATCCCTTCGCGGGGGTCGCCTTGATATTCGTGCTGCTGGCGGTCTTGTTGACCGGCGGAGCGGCTTCGGCTATCGGAGCGACGCTGCTCGAGAGGTTCGCTTATAGACCTCTGCGACGGCGTAACGCCGCCCGTCTTTCCTTCTTGATCAGCGCGATCGGCGCCTCGTTCTTCCTGACGTACATCGCGCAGCAGAAGTTCTTGTTGGGTCCTGCAAAGCGCGCTAACCCGCCTGTCATCAACACGACGAAGGCCCTGACGGTCTTCGGCGCCAACGTCACCAACGTCGGCGTTCTCCTCGTTGTAACGGCGGTTATCTGTCTGTTCGTGTTGGACCGGATCATCAATCAGACCAACACCGGGCGCAGCATCCGAGCTTTGTCCGAGGATGTCGTAGCAGCCCAACTGATGGGCGTGAATGTCGACCGGGTGATCGTGACGACGTTCATCATCGGTGGATTCTTTGGGGGCATAGCCGGCGCCCTGTACGGGATGTTCTTCGGGTTCGTCGTCTGGAACATGGGGTTCATCTATGGGATCAAGGCCTTTACGGCTGCCGTACTCGGCGGTATCGGGAACATCAGGGGGGCCATGGTCGGCGGCATCATGCTGGGCTTGATCGAGAACATGAGCGTCGTGTGTATCGGATCTCAATGGAAGAACGTCATCGCCTTCGGTGTGCTCGTTGCCGTGCTGATCGTGAGACCCACCGGGATCCTTGGTGAAGGAGTAGGTGGCTGATGGTTAAGTCGGCAGTCGACCTCCGCGCATATCTCGATCGCAACTATCCGTTCTTAGCCACGCGCCTGCCCGACTCTGTCGTTAGACCTTTGAACGTCGTGTGGCGAGGCTGGCAACGGCTCGGTTATTTCCGCTACGCCTTGATCGGTCTGATCATGGCGACGCTCCCATATCTGATCAACCATGGACTTATCCCCGAGCTCAAGGGCTCGTACGGGAACACGATCCTCGTGCAGACTGGTTACACGATCCTGCTTGCGATCGGCCTGAACGTGGTGGTGGGTCTTGCGGGCCTGCTGGATCTCGGGTACGTGGCGTTCTTCATGCTCGGCGCCTACACGACGGCGATGATGACTGCTTCGGGCGGACCGACGCAGTTCCACTTCGTCGAGTGGCCGGTGTGGGCTGCTCTGCCCTTTGCCCTGCTCGTCGCCATGATCGCGGGCGTTTGCATCGGTCTTCCGACGCTGCGACTACGCGGGGACTACCTGGCTATCGTCACTCTCGGGTTCCACGAGATGGTCATCCTCGTAATGAACAACCTCTCGCAAACCAATGGCCCGCGAGGCATCGCCGGCATACCGGGGCCGGCCATCCACAAGTTCGGGATCAACTTCGATTTCGGGGTGAAATCGATCCTCAACCCCGAGTACTACTGGTGGTGGATGCTGATCCCGTTCATATTGCTGGCCGTTTTGATGGTTCGACATCTCGAGAACTCACGTGTTGGTCGATATTGGACTGCCATCCGCGAAGACGAGGTAGCCGCGGCCGCCATGGGTGTTCCGGTAACGAAGATGAAGGTCTTGGCCTTCGTCATCGGAGCATCGACGTCGGGAGTGGCCGGCTGGATCTACGCAGGATTCATCGGATATGTCGCTCCCAATAGCTTCCCTCTGTTGCAGTCCATCTTGGTGCTGGCGGCGATCACCATCGGGGGGCTTGGAAGCATCGCTGGGGCGGTGCTCGGTGGGATCCTGATCATTGCGGTCCCCGAGATGATCCGTACCGCCGCAGGCGGGCACACGATCTTCGGGTTCGACCCGGTCACGGGCCGGGTCGCGATCTTCGGGTTGATGTTGATCATCATCATGATCTTCCGACCGGGAGGCATCCTGGCGGCTCGCAGGCGGCGTATTGAGCTGACCGAGCCGGGAGCCGGTACGACGATCGGCGTTCACGATGCGGGGATGGTGTCGGGCACGGCCGCTGAGGAAGATTTGCACGACGTGCGGGAGACACAGCCTCCAGGAGCAACGGACGAATGACCGACCTGCTGAAGATCGACAAGGTGGCCATGCAGTTCGGTGGTTTGCGCGCCTTGAACGACATCGACATAACGATTGAGAAGGGTGAGATCTTCGGTCTCATCGGCCCCAACGGCGCCGGAAAGACCACGTTGTTCAACTGTGTAACCGGTGTTTACGACCCGACCGAGGGCAGCGTCATCTTCGACGGCCAGTCGATCACCGGGAAGCGCCCCGACCAGATCGTCGACGTAGGCATCTGCCGCACGTTCCAGCAGATCCGGCTGTTCGCAAACATGACCGCGCTCGAGAACGTGTTGATCGGCGTAGATGCTCGTCACAAGACCAGCGTTCCGGGGGCCCTTTTGCATACGCCCCGCTATCACCGTGAAGAAAAGTCGGGTGAGGAGCGCGGTGTCGAGTTGCTCGAATACTGCGGGATCAGGAAGTTTGCCAACGAACTGGCAAAGAACCTTTCTTACGGTGACCAGCGGCGGCTCGAGATCGCACGCGCTTTGGGCACCGGCCCCCAGTTGCTCCTTCTGGATGAGCCTGCCGCAGGAATGAACCCCGCCGAAAAGAACGGATTGCGAGACCTGGTGCGCAAGATCCGCGACGCCGGCACTACCGTCCTTCTGATCGAGCACGACATGCGCGTTGTTATGGGCTTGTCCGACCGAGTTGCGGTGCTAGACCATGGCGAGAAGATCGCCGACGGCCGCCCTGAAGACGTCCAGAACAACCCGCGGGTTATCGAGGCGTACCTTGGATCGTCCCAGAAGGACGACAGCAAGGCTGAACCGGCTGCACCTGCAGGAGATAGCTGATGGCTACACCACTTCTCGAGCTCAAAGATGTTCACGTCCGCTACGGGGTGATCGAAGCCGTCCGTGGCATCGACCTGACCGTTCAAGAAGGCGAGGTCGTGACGCTCATCGGCGGTAATGGCGCGGGCAAGACCACCACCCTCAGAGCGATCTCGATGGTGCACCCTCCGTCGTCGGGTGAGGTCTTGTTCAGGGGCGAGAAGATCAACGGGCTTCGCAGCCACGATGTGGTGGCGCGGGGGATCGTGCAGGTCCCCGAAGGCCGCCACATCTTCCCGAACATGAGTGTTGCCGAGAACCTGTCGATGGGCGCGTTCCAGCGGCCGAAGAGCGCACGCAAAGAGATCGTGGACGATGTCGACCACGTCTTCGAGCTGTTCCCCGTGCTCAAGGAGCGTCGCAAGCAGGCCGGAGGAACCCTCTCGGGAGGCGAGCAGCAGATGCTCGCGATCGGCCGCGCCCTCATGGCAAAGCCGAAGCTGCTGATGCTCGACGAGCCGTCGATGGGACTTGCTCCTCAGGTGGTCGAGCGAGTGTTCGATGTCATCAAGGAGATCAACTCGCAGGGGACGCCGGTGCTCTTGATCGAGCAGAACGCTCAGATGGCCCTGCAATCGGCCAACCGGGGCTACGTGATCGAAACGGGCGAGATCGCCCTCAAAGATGACGCCAAGAAACTGCTCGGCAACGACCAGGTGCGTAAGGCGTACCTTGGTGAGGAGTAAAGCGAAGTCATTACACTGAATCTTCGGGGGGTAAGACCGATGAGTTCGACACGATCTAAGGC
>JBHELU010000028.1:0-8470 GCA_046262955.1 Actinomycetota bacterium
GTTCGTGCAACAGCCGGCGATTGAATCCGAGCAAGAAATCGACCTCTCCTGTAGGCCGGTTCCAGTTCTCCGTCGAGAAGGCGAACACGCTTAGGTAACGAACCCCGGCCTCTAGCGCGCCGAGAACGACGTCCCACAACGCTTGTTCCCCGGCTTCGTGTCCTTTGCTTCGCTCGAGCCCGCGCTGCTCGGCCCACCTGCCGTTGCCGTCCATGATGATCGCGACGTGGCGCGGGACGTCATCCGAAGACGGTTTGGCCACTAGACCGGTGAGTAGAGGCTGCGCAGCGGCCGCTCGAGGTGGTACTCGGCGTAACGCCTCAACGCGAGCGTGAGCTCGGCCGTCGTCTCGGCATCAGCCACCTCGCCGAAGTCCGTTGACAGCAGCCGAGCCAGAAGCAAGATGTGAGCGGGCGACATCGCCATCGAGTCACGGTCCTCACGCCAGCAGTCCTCGCACACCGCACCTCCGAGCGCGGGACTGAATCCCACTAACGGGACGCCTGGACGCTCGCAGCCCGCGCACTCCACGAGTTGCGGGTGATAACCGGAGACCGACAACAGCTTCACCAAGAACGCGGGAAGGATCGCCGGCGTGTCGTACCGGCTGAGCGCGTGGAATCCAGCCAGAAGTAATGAGTAGGTCGGATACGCACTCTCTCGGTCCGGTGTGATCTTCTCGACGGCGTCTGCCATCGCCATCGCAGCGGTAAGGCACCCGTAGCTGCGTCGTAAGTCGTCGAACGACGTCACGATGTCTGCCGACGTGATCGTGTCGAGGTTGCGGCCGCGATAGATCATCAGCTTCACGTGCGTGAACGGCTCGAGGCGAGCTCCGAAGCGGCTCTTGGTCTTTCTGATCCCCTTCGCCACGGCCCGGACCTTGCCGTTCTGGCGCGTGTAGAGGGTGACGATGCGGTCCGCCTCGCCCAGCTTGATCGTTTTGAGAACGATCCCCTCGTCTCGGTAGAGCCCAGGCATGGGACTCACATTAGAGGAGCGGAGGCGAGCCGAGATGGAGTTGCGGATTGTTACGCGAGCCCGATCCTCAGGTTTCGCACCTTGTCTGGATCTTGATCGAGCAGATCGAAAGTCACCCTCTGCCCCGGTCGCAGGAAACGGAACATCCCCGAGTCCATCGCTTCGGGGGCGATCGGGTAGGTCGTGCTGCCGTCGTCCGTGACCATGGTCCCGGTGCGGGTCAGCGAGTCGTAGGTCTTAACCGTGGCTTGTGGCATCAGTGGAGGGAGCCTAATCCGCGGTCGGCCACAGAGGGCCGCTCACCAACCAGAACAGCGCCACGCCGAACGCGGCCAGTACCACCAGGTCCCCCAACTGGCCCCCGGAAAAAGCTCCGCTGAAGCCCGGTTTGAGCGCGTCCACCGCGTACGTCGACGGCAGTACCGCGCGGACCGGCCCCATCCAACCGGGCAACTTCGCAGCCGGGATGATCCCCAGGAACAACACGGCCATCATCGCCAGGTTGGAGTACATCCCGGCAAGCTGCTCGTCGGGGGCCGCGAAACCAAGCGCGACGCCGATCCCGGCGAGAGCGAACGAGCCGAAGAGCCACACCGGAGCGGCCGCCCACACGGCGGTGAGCGAAAGATCGAACAACAGCGAGCCGCACACGAGCACGATCACCGTGCCCGGCAGGGAGAACACGGCGAAGGAGCACAGCACCGCGGCGATCACCGACGGACGCCCGACCGGGAGAGTTGAGTAATAGTCGAGGGCTCCCGCTTCCCGTAGGGCGGCAACGCGCTGCGCCAGCATGACAAGACCTGTCATGGCGATCGCAAGCACGACAGATCCCCCCACGATCTGACGTCCATAAGCGTGCACCTGCGAACGGCTCATCACGGCTCTGAGAAGCACCGCGATCCCAAGGGGCATTGCAGAGGACACGATCAGATAGGGGCGCCACGCTGTTCGCACGCGCGCGATCTGCATCGCTAGAAGCACTCTGAATCGCTGAACCCGCATGGCACGAGCGCTCATCGCTCGGGGTCCGATCCAATAGCGCGGCCCTGGAGCTCCATGTAGACATCCTCGAGCGTCGGGGTTATCAATCGAGCGTCCTCCAGCGTGCCCTGCCCCGCCGCTGCCATCGCCTTCTCTAAGATCCGGATCGCCTCGTCGGCGGCGACCCACGCGCTGACCCGACGTCCGTCCACGCGCGCGTCGCTTGCGATATCGCGGGCGAGCGTTGCAGCATCGACCGGCGATCCTTCGGCAACAACTATCTCGAGTCTGGTCCTGTGCGACAGAGCCGATTTCAGCTCGGCAGGCGTTCCCGACGCAATGACTCGGCCCCCGTCGATCACGGCTACGCGGTCCAGAGCGTGTTCGGCTTCGGAGACGTCGTGAGTCACAAGGATCACCGCGGCCCCGGAGCGCGCCCGGTTCTGCACGAGCTCCCAGATCGTCAACCGCAACGCCGGGTCGATGTCGCCCGTCGGCTCGTCAAGGATCAGCACCGGCAATCGCCCGACGAGGGTCATCGCGATCTGCGTCAAGCGTTTCTGGCCACCCGACAGTTTGCGGATGGGACGGTCTGAAAGGTTGGAGATCGTCAATACGTCCAGCAGCTCGTCCGTTTCAGTCCCCGCCACAGAGTCGTCGCACCCTCGCAACATCCCCGTGTAGCGAACCGCCTCGCGCACTTTCAGCTCGCCCAATGCAAGCGCCCCTTGGGGCAGATAGGCGACAGTCCGGCCGATCCGCTTCGTTTGACGACGTCCATCGACGGACTCACCAAAGAGAGCGATCTCTCCTGAAGTCGGTTTGCTGAGGCCCACCAGCTGGCGAACAAGGGTGGATTTCCCAGCTCCATTCGGACCAAGGACCCCGAACGATTCACCCGGTTCGACGTTGAGAGAGATCCCATCGTTGGCAACGACTTTGGGCTGCTCGTAAACCTTGCGCAGGTTCCGCACTTCGTACGCGGGCGCGTGTCTCATGTTCCGAACCCGAGACGTTCGAGCGCGTAGGCGCGGCGCTGCCAGTCCTTCTCGACTTTGACGTGCAGGTCGAGAAAGACACGTCGACCGAATAGAACCTCGATCTCTTCGCGAGCCTCTGTTCCTACGGCCTTGAGAGTTGCGCCCTGCTTACCGATGATGATGCCCTTCTGCGAATCACGCTCCACGAAGATGTTCGCTCGGATCTCCAACAACCCGTCGTCGCGCTCTTCGTATTCCTCTGTGACGACGGCAACCGAATGCGGAACCTCTTCGCGCGTTCGGCTGAGGATCTTCTCTCTGATCAGTTCTGCAACGAATGCAGGAGGCGGTTGATCCGTCCGAGTGTCGGGCGGATAGTACATGGGCCCTTCCGGTAAACGCTCGAGCAACAACGAGCGAAGAAGGTCGACGCCGTCGCCCGTCCGCGCGGAGATCGGCACGTACTCGTCGAAGTCTCCCAACCTCGATGCAACCGTGAGAGCGACGGCGATCTGTGCCGGTTTCAGCACGTCGACCTTGTTGACGGCGCACACGGTGCGCCGGTTGGCCGCGGCTAGATCGTTCGCTACACGTTCGTCGCCACGACCTACTCCCGATGAAGCGTCGACGACAAGGAGCGCTATATCCACGTCGGCCCATGCAGAACGAACCACCTCGTTGAGCCGGGAGCCAAGAAGGGAGCGGGGCTTGTGATAGCCGGGGGTATCGACGAACACCGCTTGCGCGGGGTCGGAATCGTCGGTGGTCAAGATCCCTCGTATCGCCGAGCGAGTGGTTTGCGAACGGTCAGAAGTGATCGCGACTTTGGTACCCACCAGCGAATTGACGAGCGTGGACTTCCCAACGTTGGGTCGTCCCACCACGGCGACGAAACCCGATCTCACGACTCGATCGGTTCTTGTGGCTCCGACTCGACCTTGGTGATCAGAACTTTCGCGATCCTCCGGCCCACGACGCGCTCGGTCTTGAACTCGAGTCCGTCGAACGCGACGGTTTCCCCCACCGTCGGCACCCGTCCGATCAAGCTGAACACGAGCCCACCGACCGTGTCCCACTCCTCATGCGGAAGATCTACTTCGAGCAGCTCGTTCACCTCATCGATCGCCAGCTTGCCGTCGACGCGCAACGATCTGTCTCCGACGGTTTCGGCAAGCGGTTCCTCGCTGTCGTACTCATCGACGATCTCGCCAACGATCTCCTCGATCAGGTCTTCGATAGTCACCAAGCCGGCCGTTGCGCCGTACTCGTCGATCACGATCGCCATGTGGGTTCTTTGCTCTTGCATGTCCCGCAACAGCTCGGCGACTTTCTTCTGCTCGGGAACGAAGAAAGGCTTACGTGCGAGGGGCTTGATCTTCGGTGGCCGCTTTGATTCGTGCATTCCCCTTAGAAGGTCCTTTGCATACAGAAGGCCGACGATGTTGTCGGTGTCGTCTTCGTATATGGGGATGCGCGAGTAGCCGGCCCCGAGGATCACCTCGAGCGCTTCCTCCAGCGTCGAGTCGGCACGGATCATCACCATGTCGGGCTTGGGGACCATCACCTCTCTGACGATCGTGTCGCCGAACTCGAACACCGAGTGGATGAGCTCCCGCTCGCCTTCTTCGATCTCGTCTTCTTCCTCGGCAACGTCGACCATGTGCCGGATCTCGTCTTCGGTGACAAACGGACCGCGTGGAAGGCCGTGACCCGGGAGAAGAACCATCACCCCGTTGGCGATCGCGATCAGCGCACGCGCCAGCGGTTGCAGCGCACGGCCCAAGTAGTAGAGGGGCCGGGCAACTATGAGCGCCGCACGTTCGGTTCGCTGAACGGTGAACGTCTTGGGGACGACCTCGAAGAAAACGAAGATGAGAAGCGTCATGACGATCGCGGCGTAGGCCTCGCCGCGGCTCCCGTAATGACGGATAGCGATCCCGGTTGCAAGTGCGGTTGCGGTCAGGTGACAAACAAGCACCACGAGGAGATCGATGTTCAAGAAGGGGGCCGGGTCTTCGACGATCTTGACGAGTATCTCCGAGCCGGATCGCTTCTCTTGAACGAGATGGTGAGCTCGGATAAGCGTCATCCGCGACACGGCGGTTTCCGCCATCGCGCCGAATCCGGCGAGAAACAGGAGCAGAACGATCAGAGCAACGGTCATCTACTCACCCTGCGGCCGCGCCTGCGTAGGAATCAAGGATCTCGGACTGACGGCGCTCCATTTTCCTCTTGTCGTCGTCCGAATCGTGGTCGTAGCCGAGCAGATGCAGGATGCCGTGCACGAGCAGAGTGTCGAGCTCGACGTCTACTGCGTGTCCTAATCGAGCAGCGTTGGTTTGGGCCACTCGAGGGCAGATGACAACATCGCCGAGCAGAAGCGAATCCTCTTCGTCTTCCATCATGGGGAACGACAAAACATCGGTGGCGTAATCGTCGCCGGCGAATCGTTCATTGAGCCGGCGGATGTGGTCGGAGGTTACGAACAGAACCGATAACTCAGCTTCGTCGTCCACCTCTTCTTGATCGAGGGCGTGACGGGCGAGGTCCGAGAGCCGCGCCTCCGCGATCGGAAGCTCTTGCTCGTTGGCAACAAAGACATCCATAAGGGCGGCGCTAGCTAGTCTCGGAGAACACGCGATAAGCCTCGACGATGTCTTGCACGATCTTGTGGCGCACAACATCGCGCGCATCGAGGTGTGTGAACGTCACTCCGGAGATGTCCACCAGGATGTCTTCGATGACGATCAGTCCCGAGCGAGCTCCCGATGGAAGGTCAACCTGAGTCACGTCGCCGGTAACGACTGCACGCGAACCGAACCCCAGCCGGGTGAGGAACATCTTCATCTGCTCGGGAGTTGTGTTCTGCGCTTCATCCAAGATGATGAATGCGTCGTTCAGCGTTCGGCCACGCATGAAAGCGAGCGGTGCGATCTCGACGGTTCCTTGCTCGACGTAGCGGTGGAAGGTGTCGGGCTCGAGCATCTCGTAGAGCGCGTCGTACAGGGGCTTCAGATAAGGATCGATCTTCGCGGCGAGGTCTCCCGGCAGGAAGCCGAGGCGTTCACCGGCTTCGACGGCGGGCCGCGTCAAGATGATCCGCGATACCTGATGCGACTTGAGGGCCTTGATCGCCATCGCGACTGCTAGGTAGGTCTTGCCACTTCCGGCGGGCCCGATCCCGAAAACGATCGTGTTGTTCCGGATCGCATCCACGTAACGCTTCTGACCCGGCGTCTTCGGACGGATCGCCTTGCCCGTGTGCGTGACGACCAGTGTGTCGCCCAAGATCTGGGACACGCTGCCTTGCTCGGACGTCTTGATGATGTCGATCGAACGTCCGACCGCTTCAGCAGTCAGAACCTGCCCCTGTTCGAGAAGGTTGAGGAGCTCTTCGAAGAGCGTGGACACGCGCTCGGCCTCGGCGGGCTCTCCCGTGATCACGATCTCGTTGCCGCGCACCAAGATGTCGGTATCGAACGCGGATTCAACGACTTTGAGGAATTCGTCCCTCGCCCCCACCAGGCGCACCATGTCGTGGTGGCCTGGGACGAGGATCTTTACCTGGGTTTTACTGAGCATGAATTGGGGGCAAGTTTACCTGGGGCTGCCGTTCACAAGCGTTCTATGGGTCCCCTCAACCGGGGGGCCACGCCATCGAGCGGCCCCCGATCAGGTGGAAATGAAGGTGGTGGACGCTCTGGCCGGCATCCGGTCCGACGTTCGTCACGATCCTGACCCCACTGTCGAGCGAACGTTCGGACGCAAGCCGAGCCATGGTCGTGAACATCTCGGCCAGCAGATCTCCCTTGTCTTCGCCGAGCTCGGTCGCCGAGGTGATGTGCTCTTTCGGGATCACCAGAACGTGCGTCGGAGCGGCGGGATTGATGTCCTCGAAGGCGACGATCGAATCGGATTCCGCCACGACCGCCGCATCGATCTCCTTGTTCGCGATCTTGCAGAACAAACAGTCCGGCATAAGTCCCCTTTCAGACCCTGATCGGTTCGACCACGGTGGCACCTCGGATCCCGTCGGCGCGCACTTCGTGTCCCAGAACGATCACAACCTTGCCCATCAGTCCCGCCCCCTCGAACCAGACCCGTACGTAGTCGTCGGTTTGTCCCGAGCACACCGGCTGCCCGTCGATCTCGCGTTCGTCTTCGACAAGAACCTCTAGTGGTGAACGGAGATGGTCCAGCAACCACTGCCGTCTGATCTCGTTGCCCAGATCGATCAACCGCTTGGACCGTTCTTTCTTGACGCCGGGTGGGATCTCGTCCGGCATGTCCGCCGCGGGCGTTCCGGGTCGTGCCGAGTACCTGAAGACGTGCAGCTTCGAGAATCTGACCTCGCGAACGACGTCCATCGTTTGCTCGAATGCGTCATCGGTCTCGCCGGGAAATCCCACGATGATGTCCGTAGCCAAAGCAAGTCCCGGTAGTGCCCCCTTAGCGCGGCGGACGGCATCTAGATAGCCCCGGATGTCGTAAGGACGATTCATCGCCGTCAGCACACCGTCATCCCCCGATTGCAGAGGGACGTGCAGATAGCGGCAGATCCGCGGCTCCGATTGCATGTAGTCAAGAACGTCTCCGGTCAGATGCTGCGACAGGATCGACGAGAGCCTCAACCGCAACACTCCTGGGATAGACAGGAGCTCCTGCCACAACCTGATCAGATCTCGCTCGTCGCCGCCGGTGTCGTAGGCGAACTTTCCGAGGTGCACTCCCGTCAAGACGAGCTCGCGCGCTCCGGCCGCGACGCGAGCCCGCGCTTCCTCGATCAAAGAAGCGGGCTCCATAGACCGCAGGGGGCCGCGGGTTGGCGGGATGATGCAGAAGGTGCAGAACTCGTCGCATCCCGTCTGCACTTTCACGTTGGCCCGCACACGAGCGGGAACAGCCGGCTGTGTCCTCAGCCGAGGGATCTGCAACAAGGGCGCCGTCTGAGGTGCCGCCGCCAGCGCACTGACGATGTGGTCCTTCGCGTCGTTCCCGGCGATGACGTCGACGCCCTCGATGGCTGCCACCTCTTCGGGATCCGAGACGGCGTAGCAACCGACCACCACGATCTTCGCGTCGGGGTGGTTGCGGACCGCTCGGCGGATCGCCATGCGCGACCCTTTCGTTGCTTCTCGGGTCACGGTGCACGTGTTGATCACAACGACATCGGGGCTCTCGTCGGAGCTTGCCGAACCGAACCCATCGGCCGCAAGTTGCTCGGCCATCGAATCGGACTCCGCCTGATTCAAGCGGCAACCAAGCGTTGAGAAAGCGACCGTCGGCATGTTCGAGCGAACCTATCCGATGAGCCCGAAGTGATAGAGCAATGCCGTCGTTGCAACGACCGGAGCGTCTTCTGTTCGAAGTATCCGGGGGCCGAGAGAAGCAACCGCGGCCCCCGCGCCGGCAAGCTGCTCGGTTTCTTCTCGGGTCAAGCCTCCTTCCGGCCCAACCACTAGCGCGATGCGATCGCTCTGCCCTACTAGGACGCTGCGCAACGGAAGCGAGGCTTCCTCCCACAA